>QQUD01000795.1 GCA_008501785.1 Chloroflexota bacterium | reverse complement strand
TTCATCTCAAATAGGTTTACGAAAATTGATATACCAAATAATCTTTTCATGCTGCGAAGCGGTAAATCTCGATTAATGGTAAATTTCTGTTTGATACAAATGTAATCAAATAACTGAGGGAAGCAAATGAGGGATAAACGTTTCATAACGGAGCATCGCGGTGGCCCACTTAGTTTTCAAAAGCATCGTATGCTCGCTGCATGGGCAGCAGATTGTGCAGAACATGTACTCCCATTATTTAGTAATCAACATCCAAATGACAACCGACCTTGGATTGCAATCGAAGCAGCACGAGCTTGGTCTCTTGGAGAAATCACTGTTGGGGAAGCACGTAAAGTGAGCATTGAGGCGCACGCCGCTGCACGAGAGTCAGATGGAAATGCGGCACAATTTGCTGCACGTGCAGCAGGTCACGCCGCAGGAACTGCCCACATGGCTGATCATGCACCAGGGGCTGCTATGTATGCAATTAAAGCAATTAAAGCAACAACGAATAAACAGACAGAAGAAGCGGCAATTAAGCAGGAGCATAGATGGCAAGTAGAACATTTACCTGAGGAGATTCAAGCGCTAATTTTGTCTACATTCGAAAAGAAGTATGCTTTCCTGGGCCTGTGAGTTTTATAAAAAGCGCTGTGATTAGCACGAAACCTTTGTTATTAAACGGCCGTTCCCAACAACACCGCTAAAAACCAAACTAAAAAGTCATATTTCATCAACTGGCTCAGTTTTTCTAGCTGGCGACCAGTACGATCCCGCGTGACGCGCAGCATAATGTAAATGACAACCGGGTAGACACCTATTACTACCAAGTATGCGTAAATAGGTGAGTAAACATTTGCTAGATAAGGCACCATCATCATCACCAGCGTGGCTCCAACCAGCACATAAAAGACAACTCGCGCCCAACGCCGGCCCCAAACAGTGGCAATCGTTTTGCACTGCTGGCATAAATCACCTTCATAATCGGCCAATGTTTTCAGCACTTCACGCCCCAAAATACCAACGATGATCACAGCGGCTAACCAGAGTGATGGACGGCCGTTTCCCGCAGCAATTCCCCCATACACAGCGCTAAGTGCCGAAATGGCAGCAACCGTCATATTTCCCAGCAAAACCGTGCTTTTCAGCTTCCATGAATAGATGTACAGCAAAATATTAGACAAAAACGCCATCAAAAAGGCAGGCCAACTGATAAATGCGGCCAGCAGCAGCGACAATCCAGCCACAATGAGAGAGAAAATCCAGGCGGCTTCGGGGGTAATCAGGCCAGCAGGTAACGGCCGTTCTGGCTGATTCACCTTATCAATTTCAATATCCCGGTAATCATTCCATGAATTGGCCGCTGCCGAAATAAGAATCGTGGACAAAACCGCCAGCCACACTTTGCCCCACTGTCCGGTTCCAGCCACATATCCCCCCAACAAAACAGCAATGGCTCCCGTCAATGTGGTTAATGGACGGCTAAGTTTGTAGAGTCCTTTTAACATAATTTTTCCTCCGCAAAAGCTATCAAGTATCGGCAATTAGGGTTCAGCATTAAACAAGTATTCATTTGCATTCCCTACTTTTTTTAAACACTAAACCCGAATAGACGATTCTCAATTCCCACAAAATAAATATTGCTTTCAGAAATGAATAGGAGTCGATACAATTAAGTCAATGATTAGTAGCTTGTCGAACCCAAAGGTGAAGTATGTGCGCCGTTTGCAAAGTGAGCGGCGGTTCCGAAATCGAGAACGGGCATTTGTGATTGAAGGGACCCGCTGGTTTTCGGAACTTGGCAGTGAGGGCATTGTGCCGAAAATGGTCTTTTTCACAGAGCAATGGGCTGCTTTGCCAGGACATGTTGACATTTTACAGCAACTTGACGTGCCGGGACAAGCGGTGTCTGATGCAGTGATGCAAGAAATGAGCGATACCAGTACGCCGCCTGGAATATTGGCGGTGCTGCCGGTGGTGAAACGGCCGTTTCCCTCCCCCACCACCTTCTTGCTCATCCTCGACGCGGTCCAAACCCCTGGTAATCTGGGCACAATGCTGCGTACGGCTGCCGCTGCTGGCGTTGATGGCGTTGTGCTGGCTCCCGGCTGTGTTGACTCAACCAATCCAAAAGTGGTGCGCGGCAGCATGGGCACACTGCTGCGCCTGCCAGTGCAGCAGCTTGATTGGGATGAGATTGCCACATTAACGAGCGATATGGATGTGTGGGTGGCGACAATTGATGGGGAGATGTCGTATACGGCCGTTTCCTGGCCCAACCCCACCGCCCTCATCATCGGCAGCGAAGCCCACGGAGCCAGCCGCAGAGCTAGTCAAATCGCCACCGGCGGTGTCACCATCCCCATGCACAACCACACCGAATCCCTGAACGCGGCAATGGCGGCTGGGATTATTTTGTTTGAAGCCAAACGCCAACGTGATTTGTGATTTCATGATTGGCTGATGGAAACATCGATTTACCTAACACATTTTTTCAATTAAGCATTTATTCATTTTGACAAACTCTCAGGTCAAAAGCGATCTCCTACTCGTTTAACTACGCCCCTGATAACTCCTTTATTTCCCCTGGCTTCCTCATCTCCCATTTATGTTCAAAAGTTGGACAAGTACAAATCAGAAGTTACAACGTATAGGTTAATAGTGGACAAAAAAGAAGCTTCGCGTCCAATTAGTTGTACAATTTATGAACAGAAACATTTTGAAACAAATCTTTATTTAAAAACAAAGTTAGGAGACGAACAACATGAAACATCTAAAAACCTTTTCCATTTTCCTTATTCTGGTACTTGTATTAGCGGCTTGTGGCGCAGCTGAGACAGAACCGGAAGCGCCGGCTGTTGAAGAAGCACCCGCCGAAATTGAAGAAGAAGCTATGGAAGAAGAAATGGAAGAAGAGATGGAAGAAGAGGCCATGGAAGAGCCGACAGCAGAACCGATGGAAGAAGAAGCCATGGAAGAAGAAATGGCCAATACCATCGTCGATATTGCTGTAGCAGACGGCCGTTTCAACACATTAGTTGCTGCCGTTACCGCAGCAGACTTGGCAGACACATTGAGCAGTGAAGGTCCATTCACAGTCTTTGCTCCAACGGACGATGCATTTGCAGCTTTGCCAGAAGGCACCATTGATTCATTGCTGGCTGACCCAGCAGGCGCGTTAACTGACATTTTACTCTACCACGTTGCCAGCGGTGCCGTCATGGCAGAAACCGTTGTGACACTCGATGCGGCGACCACTGTACAGGGTGAAGATGTGGCAATCTCTGTGGTTGATGGCAGCGTTTTCTTAAATGAAACTGTACAGGTCATCATTACCGACATCGAAGCTTCCAATGGCGTCATTCACGTTATCGATGGCGTCCTGCTGCCCCCAAGC
>QQUD01000774.1 GCA_008501785.1 Chloroflexota bacterium | reverse complement strand
CCGCGGCCAACACCATCGAGTTTAAACTCGATCGCATGGCTCAGTTTATTCTGTCCGGTCCATATAATGTTTACATCCCTATGATCATTAAGTAACAACCTTAAGCAGGAAAGAAACGCCCCGGCTCCGACCAGTTATTGTGCTGGTTGGGGCTGGGGGGTAGAAAACCGTTTCCCCACCCCCAGTCCCCTTCCTCAACAACACAGAAAAAACCAATCGTAAAAACCATCTAACAATAATAACTATTTATGATGCAGTTAGCATAAACAATGCTTGACAGGTTCAAGGGTTGTGTGCTATGCTGATACCGGTTTCAGAAACCGGTTTCAGAAACCGGTTGACGGAAACCACCTCACACTTATTGTTGGACAACCTATTGACAGAAGGAGTGAAGAAAGAGATGAAACGTTTTCTATTAAGTATGACCCTAATCTTGATGTTGGCGCTCATTACCGCCTGTGGCGGCGCAAGTGAAGCACCCGCCGACACCGAACCCGCCGATCAACCAGAAGAAACAACTGCCGTTGAAGAAACAGCCGAAGAAGAAGCAGAAGCAGAAATGGCAGATGGTGAGATTGTTATCACCCACTGGTATCACCAATATGGTGAAGAAGGCACCTTTGACGCCGTTGTGCGTTACGCCGCAGAGTACAGCGCCATGACCCCAGGTGTTACCGTTGAAGTTGAATGGATTCCTGGTGACTACAACGGTGCGCTCAATGCAGCACTGTTAACCGATGACGGTCCCGACGTGTTTGAAGTGCAATCTGCCGACCTGGCACGTATTGGCGCAGGTCAATTAGAGCCACTCAACGACCTGTTCAGCGACGAAGTCCTGGCAGACTTCAGCGAAACAGCCATGCAGCGCGTCACCGTTGACGGCACAATCTACTCGATTCCCATGATTGTTGATCCGCAGCTTTTCTACTATCGCAAGAGTGCGCTTGAAGAAGCTGGATTGACACCGCCGACCACCATGGACGAATTGATTGCCGCCGCCGCCGCCCTTGACACTGGCCGTATCAAAGGCTTGTATCTCGGCAATGACCAGATTGGACCCCCTTGGACCACTTACGTTAGCACCTACGCCGCTGGCGCAAATTTGACAGAAGGTGGCAAAGCCGCATTCAACACCGCAGCAAACGTGACCATGCTTGAGAAACGTACCGAGTTGGCGCAGAGCGGCAACTTGCTCGTTGGCGCCCCAACCGACTGGTGGGATCCAACCGCGCTCAACGATGGATTGGCAAACATGCAGTGGATCGGCCTCTGGGCTGCACCCGCTATTTTAGAAGCACACGGCGATGACATTGGCGTGTTCCCCTGGCCCGCAGTCGATGCTGATGGCACACCTGCAATTTGGGTTGGCTCATGGAATCAGTCAGTAAATGGCAACAGTGCTCACAAAGAAGAAGCAAAAGCGTACGCAAGCTGGTTGTGGATTGAAAACACCGAGATCCAACAAGATTGGGCGTTGTCCTATGGATTCCACATTCCACCACGCGCCAGTGCAGCAGCATCGGCCGCACAGCTACAAGAAGGCGTTCCGCTTGAAATCGTAGAACTGACCAACCAATATGGCCGCAGCTTCACCCCAATGTGGACAGGTGCCATGCAATCAGCACTGCGCGACGCGCAGGCAGAGGTTATCCTCAACGGTGCAGATGCCGTCGAGCAGATGAATTCGGCCGAAGCAACCGTCCAATCAGAGTTGGACAGCTTAGGTGATATGCCAGCAGACAGTGGTGAAGAAGAAGCCGCGATGGAAGGCGAAGAAATCGTCATCACCCACTGGTATCACCAATATGGCGAAGAGGGCACCTTTGACGCCGTTCAGCGCTACGCAGAAGAGTACAGCGCCATGACCCCAGGCGTGACCGTTGAAGTTGAATGGATTCCTGGCGACTATAACGGTGCGCTCAATGCAGCATTGTTAACCGATGACGGTCCCGACGTGTTTGAAGTGCAGTCTGCTGACCTGGCACGAATTGGTGCAGGTCAATTAGAGCCACTCAATGATCTATTCAGCGACGAAGTGCTGGCTGACTTTAGTGAAACAGCTATGCAGCGCGTCACCGTTGACGGTACAATCTATTCGGTTCCGATGATTGTTGACCCGCAGCTTTTCTACTATCGTAAGAGTGCGCTTGAGGCAGCTGGTTTAACACCACCAACCACGATGGACGAACTGATTGCCGCCGCCGCCGCGCTCGACACGGGCCGAGTTAAGGGCTTGTATCTTGGCAATGATCAGATTGGCCCGCCTTGGACCACCTACGTCAGCACCTATGCCGCTGGCGCAAATTTGACAGATGGCGGAGCAGCCGCATTCAACACCGCAGACAACGTAGCGATGCTTGAGAAGCGTACCGAGTTGGCGCAAAGCGGCAACTTACTTGTTGGCGCACCAACTGACTGGTGGGACCCAACCGCGCTCAACGATGGATTGGCAAACATGCAGTGGATCGGTCTCTGGGCCGCACCCGCTATTTTAGAAGCACACGGCGATGACATTGGCGTATTCCCGTGGCCTGCACTCGATGCCGATGGTACACCTGCAATATGGGTTGGCTCTTGGAATCAGTCGGTCAATGGCAACAGCCCTCACAAAGATGCAGCGAAAGCATATGTGAGCTGGTTGTGGATTGAAAACACCGAAATTCAGCAAGATTGGGCGTTGTCCTATGGCTTCCACATTCCACCACGCGCCAGTGCAGCAGCATCGGCAGCACAACTGCAAGAAGGCGTTCCGCTCGAAATCGTGGAACTGACGAACCAGTATGGTCGCAGCTTTACACCAATGTGGACGGGTGCAATGCAGTCGGCACTGCGTGATGCGCAAGCTGAAGTAATTCTCAATGGTGCTGATGCTGTTGAGCAAATGAATTCGGCTGAAGAGACAGTGCAATCAGAGCTAGACAGCTTAAACAACTAACCAACCAAGTACATTCAAGAAAGTCTTGCTGGTTTAAGATTGGACCAATCTTTGAGATTGGTCCAATCTAAGCGACAAAACATTTTTGCTTGTACTTAGACTCTCTTCTTGGGATTAGTGTGGGTATAATGTTAACCATACATACAACTTCCTAAGATATGAGCAGGGTTGTCTGATAAATTCAGTCAGACAACCCTGCTGTCAATGGTGAGCAACCATGATAAATAGCACTTCAAAGAAGAAACAAGACCGTCGAGAAACCCTCTACTTTTGGGCGTTTGTCACCCCTTTACTGCTCGGTCTATTGTTGTTTGTCTATATTCCGATAATTTGGGGTTTTGGTTTGAGCCTCTTTGAGGCGCGTAACACTGTCACACCTACTGAATTTGTCGGACTGCAAAATTACCTCGATCTGTTTAGTGATGACCGCTTTATTACATCGCTAAAA
>QQUD01000373.1 GCA_008501785.1 Chloroflexota bacterium | reverse complement strand
GATGGATTGGATGATACGTGATGAACGAGCAGAGGAAACCGGCTGAGTCATGGGCACCTTTGTTTACAATGGGGCGTTAGAAAACGATCTGCTTTGGGATAATCTCGTTCCGCTCGGTTTACAGTGGGGCAACGATCCAGAAAACAGTGAAAACCGCATTACACCCTATCCTGCTCTCGAAACCAATATCAATCCTGATCTGGAAGAAACAATTATCAACCCCTCAGAGGATGTGCCACCGATGCATTTGGGATGGAACGGCCGTTTAAACGGCCCCGCCGACCTCAACACCTCTTCCTGCATGGCCTGTCATGGCATTGCCGAATTCCCCATGGTGACCAGCCTGGTTGCTCCAGGCATGGTTCCTGCACCTGGGTCTCAACCTGCCCAAAACCCACCTGCTCAAGGTGGTTCGGAAGCGTGGATGAAATATTTTCAAAATTATGAGGCTGCAACCGCAGTTGATCCTGATTACGCCACTTCCACAGATTTCTCTCTACAAGTAGGCATGTCTCTGGCCAACTTTTACGCGTGGGCTGACCAACAAGTAGGCGGCCAATATGCCCAAGAATATGAAATGATCGTCAATCCGATCAATCGTGGGGGGCAATAAGACACCGAAAGAATTCGACGTCTGAGGTCTGGAAACATGTTTGATTTTGCAGACTCAAAATTCATTTTGGGGTGCAAACTAATTTGTTAATGTCCAATCTGTGAAAACATCTCTAGGAGTTAAAAATGAGTAATCATGTGACCTTTTATCTGAATGGCAAAGCTGTTTCCATCGAGAACCCTGCGCCTGATCTGCTTTTGATTGACTATTTGCGCTCACCCGACGTGGCGCTGGCAGGTCCTAAGAAGCCATGTGGCGAGGGCGGCTGCGGCGGCTGTACTGTGATCCTCTCCAGGTGGAACGAAGTGAAGAATGAGCCTGAGCATCGAGCCATCAATTCATGCTTGCGACCTGTGTGTGCGCTGAGTGGACTCGTGGTGACAACGGTCGAGGGCACAGGTGCCGTACGCAAACCCGATGCGAAGTATTTACACCATACGCTGACGACGTCTCGTAATGCTGCGCCGATTGGGGGGCACAAATCGCCTGTAATCCATGAAGCGAAAACGGCCGTTGCAGCGAAACGCAAATCTGTACGCGATGCAGTTAGGGCAAAATTAGCAAAACAAGATACCTCCACCAGCTTGAAACTTGTTGATAAAGTTGCCAAGCATCCATCAGAACATTCCCACGAAGGAATGAACCCTGTTGCCCACCGTCTCGCCATCAATAATGGGAGCCAATGCGGGTATTGTAGTGTCGGCTTTGTCATGAATATGTCCGAATTCATCACCAACAATCCACAGGCAACTAAAAAAGAAATCGAAGAAGCGTTTGATGGCAACCTTTGCCGCTGTACGGGCTATCGGTCAATCTTGACTGGCATGAAAACATTTGCCTCAGACTGGAGTGGCGAAGACGAAAAGCACCGGATGAAGTGTCTAGAAGATGATGTTCATTCTTCGCAGCTGCCAACAGGCGTTGCCATTCCATTTCCTAAGGAGCCACGACTCACAGTTGAACCAGTCGAAAGTCAAAGTGACCGCCACCAATGGCTCACACCATCCTCATTGAGTGAGCTGGCGCAAATTATGACCGCCTATTCTGGCGAAAAGTTCCGTTTAGTACATGGAAACACCTCCTTTGGTGTCTACAAAACTGAATATCCCGATACCAAACTATTTATCGACATTCGACTCATACCCGAACTGCACGAGTGGGACAAAGTGGTTGATGATCAGCTAATCATCGGGGCTGGCACAACATACAACAAATTTATCGATCTGCTTGCCGTGCAGATGGAATTTAACCAAACGACAACGCTCAGCGCACTCGATTTTATGGCACGTCGTACGGCGGGTCGTATCGTGCGTAACGCGGCCTCACTTGGTGGCAACACGATGCTTGTCCTTAAACACCTTGCCAAACACACAGGGGATCCGTTCCCATCCGATTTATTTACCGTTCTGGTCGCTATTGACGCAAAAATCACTTTTCTCGTGCTGGTATCCAATGGTGAATTTGAGCATGTCACATTGACAGCCGGTGAACTCGTCAATGAAGTCCTGAAAGATTCGGACCTTGCAGATCGTATCGTGCTCCTTTCATATGCACTACCATTAGGCCGAGATCGTGATGTTGTGCTGGCTCAGAAAGTCGCGCTGCGCGAAGTCAACTCGCATAGCATCGTCAATGCGACGACACGCCTCACTTTCTCTGAAAAATGCCATGTCGAAAATGCTGAACTCGTCTTTAGTGGTATTGCACCATTTCCCTGGCATGCACATGATACAGAGTCTGCCATGCAAGACGAAGAGCTAACGCTTGACAATATCGGCATGCTTTTAGACATTCTTGCTGATGAAGTTCGCGCCCAGTTAAGGCACTGGCGAGAGCGAATGGAAGAAGTGCCGAATGAGGGGTTTACAGAAGAATATCGAACACAATTAGCTGTCGCTTTCTTTTATAAAGCGATCATCAATGCACTCGTGGCGCGGGGGGCCAAAGTACCGGCAAACCTCCAGTCCAGCGGCGAAGTGAAATGGGGGAACTGGCCAGTCAGCAATGGGACGCAGCACTATAGCAAGCAGAAATTTAAAGCGCCGGTAGCACAGCCTTATATTAAAAACACGGCCATGTATCAAACATCAGGTCAGTTGCACTACACACATGAACTTGCCGTCCCCCCTCTTACAGCCAATGGGGCATTGGTGCAAAGCTTGCGTGCGCTTGCAAATTTCCGTTTCGTGATCCCAGACTCTGACACCAAAGGTGTTTCGCCATCGGTTTTGCGTAAATATCTGAGCGAATATGCCTCATCCTTTATTGACCTGATCACGGTAGAGAATATCAAGAATGGTGGCATCAATCTACAGGGGATGGGATTAGATCAGCCTCTCTATGCGAACAAGATGGTTAGCTATGTTGGCCAATCAATCGCGATGGTGCTTGCTACCACCGAACAGGAAGCGATCCGAATTGCGGAACACGTAACAGAGCATTGCGTGGCCTATTCGGCGCCAGAAAAACCCTGGACTGGAAAATGGAGCGATCCAATCATCGATTTATTGGATGCAATCGAAAAGGGCAGTATTTTCCCAGACGCCCCGAAAGCGGTTCCTTATGTTTCACATATCTGGAAAATTACGCGACCCGGCAGCCAATTTGATTGGGTCCTAGAAAAGAATCCGCTTGATCGAACAATCCCTGAACCCCGTAACGGGACTGTAGGAAGTGCGCCGTGTGTCATTGTCGAGTCCACGCAGCTCAATGGAGGCCAGGCCCATTTTTATATGGAACCACAGGGATGCATTGCTATCCCTACCGACGAAG
>QQUD01001075.1 GCA_008501785.1 Chloroflexota bacterium | reverse complement strand
GCGCCAGTTCCCGAGATTGAGCTGCCACAGATTTCGTTACGGCCGTTAGACACCGACAAAGGCGTTGCCACCTACGACATCACGCTGATTATGGCCGAAACACCTGACGGGCTGGTCGGCACGTTTGAATACAATCAAGATTTATTCGACGCGGCCACGATGGAACGGATGGCTGGGCATTTGGGGGTGGTGTTAACGGCCGTTGCCGACGATCTGCACCAACCCATCGCTATCCTACCGCTGCTCACAGAATTCGAACGGTCCCAACTGCTGCTGGATTGGAATGATACATCACACCCATACCCGCTAGACCAACCCATCCACCGCCTCATTGAAGCCCAGGTCGAGCGCACACCTGAGCAGATCGCCGTCTACCATGAAGGTCAAGGCTGGACCTACGCAGAATTCAACCAGCGTGCCAATCAGCTTGCCCACCATCTGCAAACCTGTGGCGTCGGTAAGAACGACATCGTCGGCATCTACATGAACCGCTGCAACGAACTCATCCTGGCCATGTTCGCCATCCACAAAGCAGGAGCCGCCTACCTGCCACTCGATCCCACCTATCCAGCAGAACGCATTAACTTTATGATTGAAGACGCGCAACCAAAGGTGGTAATTACGGAAGAAGCGGTCAGCAGTCAGCTATTAGCAATCAGCCAGGGAAACAAACAACAAAAAACAGAAAACGGAAAACAAAAAACGACGCCTCATTCTCAATTAACAATTAACAATTCACAATTAATAATTAACAATTCGCAATTAATAATTCTCTCCTCCGATTGGTCCCAATTCGCCAATCTCCCAACCACAAATCTCCCAATCGTTCGACTGAGCGCTCATGACGAAGCCTCCCATTCTCCCAACTCTCTCGCCTACGTCATCTACACCTCCGGTTCCACCGGCAAACCCAAAGGGGTTTTGCTGCATCATCGGGGGTTGTGTAATCTGGCGCAAGCATATGTTGATCAGTTGGATTTAGGACCCGGCCAACGTTTATTACAATTTTTCTCTCAGGGTTTTGATGGATCTGTTGGCGATATATTTTCCTCGCTCATTTCTGGATCCACACTCTATTTGCCCAGACGCGAAACCTTGCTGAATCTGATTGAACTCCATCGCTACTTGCAAAAACACGCCATCACCCATATTTTGATGACGCCGTCCATGCTGCGCGTACTGCCCACAGACAATTTGCCTGCTCTAAAATATGTTTTGGCTGGCGGCGAGCAGTTTACGCGAGAGATTGTATCTCGTTGGCTGCCAGAACGTCGTGCCGTCAACGCCTACGGCCCCACCGAATCCACGGTTGTCTCTATCTTTCATAGCTGCGATACCATCGACGAGCTGCCAGAAACGGCCGTTTCCATGCCCATCGGACGCCCCGCCCCCAACACCCAAGTCTACATCCTCGACCAAAACCAGCAGCCCGTCCCCATCGGTACCCCTGGCGAACTGTACATTGGCGGCGTTGGAGTGGCGCATGGGTATTTGAACCGGCCGGAGTTAACAGCAGAGCGTTTTGTTACGTTGGCAGAACCCTTATCAGACAACAGTCAACGGACAACGGACAACGGACAACGAACAACCGTCTACCGCACGGGGGATCTTTGCCGCTGGCTGCCCAACGGCACGATTGACTTTTTGGGACGCATCGACCATCAGGTGAAAATTCGTGGTTTTCGGGTTGAGTTGGGCGAAATTGAAGCTGTTTTGGAGCAGCATGACGGTGTGCAAACGGCCGTTCTCATCATCCACGAACAAGACAACAATCAACAGCTCGTAAACAAGCAGCTTGTAAACAAGCAGCTTGTAAACAAGCAGCTTGTAGCCTACGTGGAACCACAGCAAGCGCCTGCGCCTACGCCGCAAGCACTCCACCACTTTTTGAGCGAAAAACTGCCCGCCTACATGATTCCGTCCATCTTCATCACGTTAGACAGCATTCCCAAATTGCCCAACGGCAAACTTAACCGGCGTGTACTCCCCGAACCCAGCGGCGATTACGGCGAGACGGCAGGCAGCTACGCGCCGCCACGCACGCCAACCGAAGAAATCATTGCCGCGATTTGGGCTGAGGTGCTCAATGTGTCTCAGGTTGGCATTCAAGATAACTTCTTCGAGTTAGGCGGCCATTCGCTGATGGCAACCCAACTGCTGTCGCGCATTCGAGAAGCGTTTCAAATTGAGCTGCCCTTACAAACCCTGTTCACCAATCCCACCATTGCCGCACTCGCACCACACATCGACACAGCTCTGCAAAAAGACAGCACCGTTTCTGCCCCACCCATCACGCCCGTTTCCCGCGAACAAACATTGCCGCTTTCGTTTGCGCAGCAGCGGCTCTGGTATTTACACCAGTTGAACCCCAACAGCCCCGAATACAATGTGCCAGATGCGGTGCGGCTCAACGGCCGTTTACACATCCCCGCCCTCGAAACCAGCCTCAATCATATCATCCAACGCCACGAACTGCTGCGCACCACCTTTGTCACAGTAGATGGTCAGCCTCATCTACAAATCGCCAACACGCTACCTCTCACACTTCCCGTGATCGATTTACAGCATTTGCCACCTGATGCACGGGAAGCAGAATCAATGCAGTTTGTTGCGGCGGAAGCAAAACGGCCGTTTGACCTGACCACCGGCCCCCTGCTGCGCGTCACCCTGCTCAAATTCGACGCCACCGATCATCTGGTGCTGCTCACCATGCATCACATCATTTCTGATGGCTGGTCGATGGGTGTTTTTATTCGAGAGTTGGGGGAAGGGTATACGGCCGTTCTCCACAAACAGCCCATCCATCTACCCACACTGCCCATCCAATATGCCGACTTTGCCCACTGGCAGCGCACCTGGCTGCAAGACGACGTACTCAACAACCAGCTTGCCTACTGGCAAAAACAGTTAAGCGATGCACCCCCTTTACTCGAACTGCCGACCGACCGTCCTCGCCCCGCCATCCAAACCGGCAATGGTTCTTATGCCGAATTCACGCTGTCCACCGAATTGACAGCCACCTTAAAATCACTCAGCCAAAAAGAAGGCACAACCTTATTCATGACGCTGCTGGCAGCCTTCCAAACGCTGCTTTACCGGTACACCAACCAACCCGACATCTCCATCGGCACCCCTATCGCCAACCGCAACCGCGCCGAAATTGAGGGACTGATTGGCTTCTTCATCAACACGCTGGTGTTGCGCACCGACCTTCACGACACGCCCACATTTCTCGACCTGTTACAACGCGTACGCACCGTCGCCCTGGAAGCGTATGCGCATCAAGACGTGCCATTTGACAAAATCGTAGATGCCATACAGCCAGAACGAAAAACAAGCCACACGCCGCTGTTCCAGGTCATGTTCATTCTGCAAAATGCGCCCT
>QQUD01000372.1 GCA_008501785.1 Chloroflexota bacterium | reverse complement strand
CTGGTCTTCACCCCCACTGGCTAACGTCTGGCCATCCGGGCTGAACGCCACCGACCCGACACTAGACGCGTGCCCACTCAGCACCACCGGCTCCGCCCCAGGATGGCTCAGGTCCCACAAGCGCACCTTCTGGTCTTCACCCCCACTGGCTAACGTCTGGCCATCCGGGCTGAACGCCACCGACCCGACACTAGACGCGTGCCCACTCAGCACCACCGGCTCCGCCCCAGGATGGCTCAGGTCCCACAAGCGCACCGTCCCATCAGCACTCCCACTGGCTAACGTCTGGCCATCTGGGCTGAACGCCACCGACCTGACCCAATCCTCGTGCCCACTCAGCGTAGTGTTGAAATAAAACGGTTCATTTTGCTGCAATCGCAATGTGCCGTCGATTAGCCAATCAGCACTACCTTTATTATCTAAATTCAAGCGCGCCCCTTCAATCGCCAACAGCATCGCCAATTCTGTATCATTTTCTTGATCTAAAACCAAGCTGGATAAAGCCGTCACAGATTGAGCTAGTGCAATTTTCCTTTGGCGCTCTGCTTCTTGAGCACTGGCTTCGGCAGTGGCACGAGCACTATCGGCTTCTGTGAAGCTGGCAATGGCTGTCAATTCACTGGCAACGGCCGTTGCAGCATTGTTAGCGGCCGTTGCAGCATTACTGGCTGCCATCAACCCGGCCACCACCGCAATCACAAATACAACGACCAGCACAATTAATATCGAAATCAGCCGTCTGGTCTGCTGGTCTTTTTCACCCAACCGCAGTTCTCGCTCCTCTGCTAACGCCTGTGCCTGTTCAAGCTCCCGCTGTCGTTGCTGCTCACGGGCCGCAGCTTCACGATCACGCACCTGCACGCTGGCCACAATAAAAGCGTTCTCCAATTCATTCAGCTCACCCAGATTTGCCGCTGCCCATTCCTCAACCTGCGTCAAACGACTGCCCCGATACAGGTAACTGTTGTCTTGTTCCTGTTTCTGCCACTGCTGTGCCGACTCCGTAAGCTGTCGGTGAATGCGTAACCCTTCTCGATCTGTTTCCAACCAGTTTTGCAGCGTCGGCCACTCACGTATCAGCGCTTCGTGCGCCACTTCAGCCCCTTCATCTCCGGTTGTTACCAGCCGCGCATCTGCTAGCGTCTGAATCACCATCTCCACATCTTGCGCTGTTTCATTTTGGGGAATCAATTCCGTCAACGCAGCGCGACGGCGAGTGTCCTGCGTACCTTCGCCCAGTTCAGTCAGGCGCAGAAAAATGGTGCGGGCTAACTTTTGTTGGGCAGGGGTAAGCTGTTGGTAAATGGTTTCCGCCGTCTCTGCAATCGCACCATGTACGCCACCTGCGGCGTGGTAGCCTGCTAGCGTCAAGCGGCTTCCGTCACGCCGTCGCCACGTTTCCAGCAGGGCATGGGAGAGTAAGGGCAATGCACCCGGCTCTGGCATTTGGGTGTCGGTAGCACCCACATCTCGCAAAATTAAATCGACCAGTCCACCCTCAAACTGAATGCCTGTCCGTGCTGCTGGGGCTTCAATGGCGGTACGCAGTTGATCCACATTCATTGTGGGAACAATTTTTTGCTGTTGTTCGAGCAGCGTGTGCAATGCCTCGTGTTGCAGGCAGTGGTGGTAAAAATCTGCCCGCAATGTAAGCACAACGGTTAATCCGATGTGTGTCTGGGCTGCATTGACCAGATTATCGACAAAGGCGTGCCGCTTTTGGTCATCTTTGCAGAGTGTGAACAATTCTTCAAACTGATCAATGACAAGCAGCAGTCCCGGCAGCTTTTGCTGGTTGAGTTGGCGGGAAATATAAAGTTCTAAGGCGCGAGGGTTGTGTGTCAGGTCATCAATCAATGTGGCAAAGGCGGAGACGGATTCCATATCGCGGGTGAGCGGTTCGGCGAGCGCCTTGAGTGGTTCGTCGGTGGGGTTGATGATGTGGATGGGCCAGCCGGTATCGCGGCGCAGCACAGGCACCATACCAGCCCGCACCACCGACGATTTGCCGCTGCCAGAAGCGCCAACCACTGCCAAAAAGCGTTGTTCATGCAAGTGTGCGACCAGTTCTGCGGTGAGGTCGTTACGGCCAAAAAAGAGAGGGGCATCGGCTTCGTCAAAAAATGCCAGCCCTTTGAATGGGGATGGTTCATCAGGCTTTTCTTGACCAATGAAGGCATACCAATTTGTGTAAGGTCTGCGCCGGATACATTGTTCAATCAATTTGCGCAGCAAATCGCGTCTTTGACATGTTGACACCAATTCACGAGCAAAGTCATCAAGGCTGCTTTCACCAATGGTTTCGTGATCAATGCCAATATCCTGGCAAATAGTTTTGAGTTCACCCAGCATAAATGAATCGATTAATGTTTGCCGCAACCCTGGCAAATCGATGGGATTGGTTAATTCTGGTAACGCTTCTGACATGGCACCTGCTTCTTCTGTTGCACGTTTTTATCATTGTATGGCGATTTATGGGAAAAGCAACTGAATAACAGGCTTTGAAAACACTCACAAGGAGAACAATTATTAAGGGCGAGACAACCGGGAACCATTGCTATTTGTTGGGCAAAATTGGTTTCCCAGTTGTGCAGCTGTTCGGCACTGGCCCCGACGAGGGCTGGAAGCCCCCGTCTACGAAATGGAAGGCCCTGCGGGCCTGAAGAGTCTTAGCCCCGAAAAGCTCATCGCCTCGTAGACGTGGCGTTCACGCCGCGTCGGTTGTGGTGGGGAATGGGTTGAGGAGTGAACGTTGCCAGTTAGCTGTTGGTTGTTGATTGTTATTTCTTCCTTCATTCGTCCCATTCGTTCATTCGTATCATTCGTGATTCAAACAAACCCTTCACTAACCCAGCTATGGTATAATGTGACACAAGATTCGTTTTTCTGAAAAGGAATTGAGATGCAAGTTACGATTACTTTAACTGCACAACAATTAGAACGGGCGCAGCGTTTGGCTGCCATTCGGCGGCAAGCAGTAAAAGATGTGTTGGCTACTGTGGTAGATGAAGGCTTGGCACAGGCTAAATTATCACCCGAAGCTGAAGACCCGGCAATGGCTCGTGAAAAGGCAGCATTTCTCAAGTTATTCCCTATGCTGCAAGAAAAATATGCAGGGCAGCATGTGGCGATCTTTGGTGGCGAACTGGTTGACCATGATCAAGATGGCATGGCACTGAGCAGACGCGTTTATGCTCGCTATCCAGATAAATTTGTCTGGATTGCTCCTGTACACGAATCTCCTTTACCTGAATTCCGGTCACGCTCATTCCGTTGGCAACATGATTAGCACCCACAATTACGATAATCGTTATGAACCGGCAATGCCTGTCATGGTGATTGCGTTACGATCTTTGCATGAAGATAGCGATGTTATAGAGTTGCCT
>QQUD01001064.1 GCA_008501785.1 Chloroflexota bacterium | reverse complement strand
TAAAAGGCATGTCCCAATCTGGGTTATCCAGGCCAATCGTGTTACAGACTTCGATAACCTCATCATAAGTATCCGGTACTTCGAGTCCAAGCTCATCAAACACATCTTGCCGGTAGATCAGGTGTAGAGTGTTGCCAACAATCGGCACACCATAAATGTTGCCGTCAATGGTGACACCTTCCCATGATTTTTCGGGAATGTCGCCGAGGTTGTACTCATCCCAATATTTATCAACCAAGTCATTCAGCGGCAGCAACCAGCCAGGTGCGCCCCATTCGCCGACCTGAGAGTTGGCGAAGTGGACGATGTCAAAAGGTGAATCCCCACCAGAAGACAAGGCGAGACGTACTTGTTCTTGTGCGTCAGCCGAAGCCAGCAGGTTGGTATTAACAGTCAGATTTTCAACTCTGTCGCATTTTGCAACCTCTTCTGCATAATAATCTGTAATGGGGAATGACCAGCCGATCATGTTGAGTTCAACTTCTTCGGCAGGTGGTTCCAAATTACATTCGGTGGGATCCACGATGACCTCGGTAATGACTTCTTCGATCACTGTTTCGACAACTGTTTCGCCCTCAACTTCAATGACGCGGGTTACTTCGATTTGTTCGGTGACGGTTTCAACAACTGTATCACCTGCTACTTCGACTTCAACAACACGGGTGACTTCAACTGTTTGCGGTGAACATGCAGCCAGTAAAAGTCCGCCAACCAATAAGATTATTAGTGTGACTAGATGCCGTTTTTTCATAACTCTTCTCCTTGTTTTTAAACTAAACTTGATAAAGATAAATATTTGTAATTGGGTTTAGATTTAGGTGAATTTTGGATTGCTGCACCTCCTTTGGAGTTAATTCCAACGAAATGCACTTTTGTAGGCAAAAAACGAACAACTATCTGTTATACTTGTGCGCTACAAAGGTGTATTTACCTTTGGACTGGTTGAGCCACTCACGATGCTTGCTGGCTGATTGAGTGGCTCTTCTTTTATTTTGGTTTATACAGTTGTTTTAATAGGGCAAATTCATCAAAAAGTGTCCATTCTTGTATAAATTTGCCGTTTTCGACTAAATGGTGGCTGACACCCATAATGCGAATTTGGTTGCCAGTTGGGTCGCCATAAATGCCAGGCCCGGTGTGGGTACCCATCATGGTCCAGCGGGTGGCGGTGCGGTAGCGGTTGGGGTCGTCTTGTAAGGCACAAAAGTGATCGACTGAAATGGCCAAGTCTGGGAATGGGGAGAGGAGGGAGAGGATGTAGGTGAGGAATTGGTTACGGCCGTATATCACCCTCCCCGACGCCGATTCACAAATATATTGTGGTGCGTAATACTTTTCTACTTTATTCAATAAGCGCCAATTCCACACTTCATGCAATGCTTTGCTGACAAATTGCTCAATATTAAACTCTTGGGAATCCAGTGGCGCGGCTTCTGGCGGCAGCTGCCCGCGTAAACGGTCTGGTTCAGAAGGCACGGTGAGCTGTTTACTGATGTCACATTCTTGCGCCGCCATTGTTTGCGCCATTTCAAACACATCAAATCCGAGCTGGGCAATAAGCGACAGCTCATCACGTACAAGCCACTCTTCAACAATAACACCTTCAACAATAGCGCA
This sequence comes from Chloroflexota bacterium, assembly GCA_008501785.1. The sequence continues at coordinate 1,770 of QQUD01001064.1, read as the reverse complement.
GTCGGCAATGGCGCGATAGCTAATTTTCTTGCCAGTTGGCGGTCCATATGGCGAATGTCCCCAATTGTGACCTTCATGTGTCAATCGGTGTGAGGTGAAGTAACCAGATTCATCATTGCCCTGCCAGATGACTTCGTCAGCGTACAAGCGGCGATCTGGGAAAGCGGCCAGTGATTGGATGGTGCCTTCGATGACTTTGTCGCGGGTGTAAATGTCACCATTTGATGTATGGATGCGCATGTTGGTGCCATAATACTCGTACAAACGGCCGATGCCGCGTTCTTCCCAAATTTCATGCGTGATCTTCACGATATAATCTACAATATCTTGGAATTCGGGGTCAAATCCGCGCATGGCTGGCGTGTCAATGTTGTTTGCAGATAGGATGTGCGTTAAATCGCCTTTGTTTTGAAGGGTTATATCAAAGGGTGGTTTGTGACTTTCTAAATCCAATTGTTTTGTCATAGATCAGCACCAGTTTTTGTTAATTTATTGATGACGAGTTGATTGACGGATAATGAGATCAACAGGCAATGTTTTTTGGATGGGTGGCTGGTTTTTGTTTTCGATGAGTTGCAGCAATGCTTTAATTGATTCCTGGCCAATTTGGACAAGTGGCTGGCGTACGGTGGTGATGGGGGGTGATGTGACCAGGGACGTGCGCAGGCCGTCAAAGCCTGCTAACGCGATATCTTCTGGAATGCGCAGGCCACGATCTAAGATGGCTTGTTGGGCGTCGATGGCAACGAAATCGTGAAAAGCGAAAACGGCCGTTGGTGGCTCCGGTAAATCGAGCAGCTTGTTCATAGCATGATAGCCGCTGTACCATTCCAGCTTTGTGCTCACAACCAGATCAGGATCATAGGCAATTCCCGCTTTTTGTAATGAATCCTTGTATGCATTAAAACGATCTTCGTTGGTACGGCCCATAGATGGACGTGTCGTAAAACCGATGCGGCGATGCCCAAGCTCCAACAAATGCTCCATTAAGGCGGTGGCTCCGTTGTAGTTGTCTGGCGCAATGTACGATGCTTGTTTATGTCCAACACGTCGCCCCAAAATGACAAAGGGCACATTGGCTTGTAAAAGCATGTCGATGATGGCAACTGGGACATGATTCCAAACAATGATAAAACCATCAACTTCGCGTGTACGGAATAGATTTAGAAGGCTTTCGGGGGAGTTTCCATCGTTGGTGTAAAGGACAATGTTGTTGCCGTGGTTTTCGGCGGCTGCGGTTGCACCAACAATAACTTCAGCAAAGTAATCGCTAATGAAGGTGAAGGCATTGTTGAAAACAAACCCAATTTTGTCCGTGCGGCCCCGCCGCAGATTGCGCGCTGCACTGCTTGGTTGATAATCAAACTCCCGTGCGGCTGCCAGTACCCGTTCTTTCGTTGCCAATGAAACATCGGCACGATCATTTAGGGCTTTTGATACTGTAGAAACAGAAATGCCAAGGTGTTTAGACAGCTCTTCAATGGTAACGGACATTGGGTATCCTCAATTAACGAAATCGTTTTCGGACAGATGGTATTACAATACTACGAAATCGATTTCGTGTCAAGGATTCTTTGAATTTAAAACCGCTTCTCTATGTCCGTTCTTTTCCCTTATCCGCTGTTGCCTAACCGGTGTACCTTACCCATTCAGTCTCTGAATCTCAGTAATCAAGGCTGGAAGCAGTTCATGCAAATCACCAATGACGGCGTAATCAGCTTTTGTAACCAACGGCGCTTCCGCATCTGTGTTAATGGCCAGGATTTGTTT
>QQUD01000281.1 GCA_008501785.1 Chloroflexota bacterium | reverse complement strand
CATGTCAACGATACGCTCAGAAGCATAACCCAAGTCTTCACCTTCCAATGCTGGCAAACGTGTTGCAGATGGTTCGAGGAAATGAGCATGGCCACCCAACTGATAGATGCCCGCTTCAAAACTGTTGCGTGTACGCAAGCTGGGGTTGAAAAACATCATAAACAAGGTGCGACGGCGCAGCAAATCATCATGATAACGACGCATCGTATTATCAGCTTTCAATTGCAAGCCAACTTCCAACATTGTTTCGATTTCAGCTTTCGAGAAATCTTGTAGACGTAAAAAATCGCGTCCTTTCAAACCTTCAGTAATCATCTTAATTTCCTTTCCTTTAAATTTATTGATTTAATGGATTTCTGCAGGGCATCTCTTAGATACCTCAGCCTAAATACCTGTTATTGATAATTTTGGTTCTTTGAGATTTCGTGGGGTTTGGAGTGGAGGCTTTAGCCGGTTCTCACGAGACCATTCCGGCTAAAGCCTCCACTCCCCCTGAATTCCTGAAGCCCCATAATTTTTAATGCTGGCTTTGATTAGCCTTCTCCAAACAGGTCGCGCCATTTGTGACCTGTTTCTTCCATTTTTGATGCAGCTCCTGTCCGTCGCATCCGGTGTAAACGCGGCATCCCTAACTGCCATTCCTGCATCCAACGTGCTGCAAATTCACCGCGCTCTGTCTCTTCAAACACCTTTTGAATTTCGTCATAATCAATGACGCGTGGACCACTGGTACGTACTGCAAATTCGCAAGTGCGGCTGCTGCGTTCAGAGATATAAGCTTCAATGCCAATCTCATCCATCACATCCACCACCGTGCGCAGTGAGCGAATCGCTTTGGCGTAGGCAAAATACGGTGGGTATCCGTTATCAACCATCGTATTGAAAACAGCTTTCATCAGGTGAATCGTGCCACCATACAAAACCTGTTCCTCGAAGTTATCACCTTCGGTTTCATGCTGGAATGAGAGCTCAACAACGCCAACACGCGTGCTGCCCACCCCTTTGGCAATCGCTAACACAATTTCCAGCGCATCGCCGGTCACATCTTGGTCAACGCTGACTGCACCATAAATGCCTGAGCCTTCCAGAAACTTTTTACGCACCATATGGCCTGGGGAATTTGGCACAAACAAAACCACATTCACATCTTTTGGCGGGATAATTGCGCCATAGAGAACGTTGAATCCGTGTGCAAAGCTCAATGTACAGTTGGGTTTCAAGTTATCGCGAATATCGCGGTCGTAAACGGCTGGCTGGGCAGGGTCGGCCAACAACACATGCACCACATCGGCACGGCTGGTGGCCTCGGCAATTGTCATCACATCAAAGCCATCTGCTTCAGCTTTGTCCCAATCTGAAAAACGGTCTCTTGGGCCAGCCCCCACGATGACGTTGAGGCCACTGTCACGCAGGCAAAGCGCTTGCGGGCCACCTTGAATGCCATAACCCAGCACCGCAATTACCTTATCTTTGAGACTATCCAGGCTCACATCTTCGTCTCGATATACTTTGTTTTCCATAACAATCACCTCGTAAGTTTTTATTTGCATCACCATGATGAAGTTCATCACAATGCTTACATCATCGCCTTATCCCAAATGACTCCCATTTAAAATTGCGGCTCTTTCAGATTTTGTGAGGATTGGAATGGAGACTTTAGCCGGTTCTCCCGAGACCGTTCCGGCGAAAGCCTCCACCCCTCTTGATTTCTCCGTTCCGGCTAAAGCCTCCACTCCTCTTGATTTCTGAAAACCCAAATTTGCCAGCGTGAACCATGCAGCAGGCAACTACCTCCACACATGCGGTTCTTTTTGTTGATTGATTGCCGAGTTAATGGCAACCAATCAACTTATGTCAATTTGAATTTGGTGTGGTAATGAGCGTTAGCGTTACCTAAAGCTCATCAATGTAATCCCGATTTACATCCTTGTAGAGAATGTACCGTCCAGTTTCCCACCCAGTTGCCGCAAAATATTGCGGACAGAATGGAGCCATGTAGATGTAATCATCCTTTTTCACCTCAATCATGTCGCCGTTGAGGTAATAAAAGCCTCGTCCATCCAACATATACAAACCATGTTCCATGATGTGCGACTCAACAAAGCTAAAATGCGTTCCCGGCTCAAAAATGAGCAAGTTAAACGCCATGTCATAACCAAGTTCGTCGTCATAAGGAATTAGATGCTTTTCGACGTAAGTGTCTTCAGGCACGGCCTCAACATCTTTTTCATTGGTGATGATTGGCGCGGGAATCGCAACCCCTTCAATTTCGGTGTAACGACAGCGCAGCCAGAGCATTCGTGTGGTGGCATCACTGTTGTTAACTAATGTGTAAACATATAATGGCGGCAGCCAGATTGTGCCGCCTTCGGTCAATTCATGGGTTTTGCCGTCCATTTCAAAGGTGGCTTCGCCTTCCAAAATAAACAGAAAGTGCTGCAAACCATCATTCACCGGCTTTTTCGTGCCGCCACCAGGGTGAATCACCATTTCATATTCAACAAATTTCGCGCCCAGCGCTGGTGTAGTCATGATTTTGGCGTCGGTGTGTTTCCAATTGGGAAGCGTGCTGTCGACCCGGTCAGACTGGGCCAAAATGCTATAAATGCCAGGTTTGGTTATCGACCGGCTTTTTGTGGTTATGTCAGCATCGAGTGATGCAAATTTATGTGTCATCTTGTATTCCTCTTACTTACGTTTTGAATGGAGATTAGAGAGCTACAAGTCTCCAGTCCCTATTCCCCACTCCCCAGTCCCTAAGCGACGATTGTCGTGCCTGTTTCACCACGCAATGCGCGAGCAATATTTTCAGGATTCGTGATAATGGCTTTTTTGCCGCCACGTTCCAGGAACCAGATAACGGCCTGCATTTTTGGAGCCATGCTGCCTTTGGCAAAATGTGTGCCTTCTGCCAGATAAGCTTTTGCTTCAGCCAGCGTCATTTTATCCAGCCATTTTTCGTCTGGTTTGCCAAAATTGAGGGCTACTTTTTCGACGGCCGTACTAATAATTAACAACTCGGCTCCAAGCGCATTGCCCAGCAGTGAAGTCGCATAATCTTTGTCGATAACGGCGGCTACGCCTTCCAGCTTACCTGCATCATCAGCCACAACAGGAATGCCACCGCCGCCAACTGTAATCACACAAGTGCCGCCTTCGATTAATTGCTTAATGGCTGGCTCCTCAATAACACGTTTTGGCAATGGTGAGGGCACAACGCGGCGCCAACCGCGTCCCGCATCTTCAACCACATCCCACCCTTCCTTGGCTTTCTTTTCCATCGCCTCAGCCTCTTCCATAAAAGAGCCAATCGGCTTCACTGGATTTTGGAAAGCAGGGTCTTTGCGACCAACTTCTACTTGAGTGATAACGGTTGTAACTGGCTTT
>QQUD01000872.1 GCA_008501785.1 Chloroflexota bacterium | reverse complement strand
CAGTTGAACTGTCCGAATCTTATCAAAATTTGTTAGCACGCCTCGGTGATCTCAGTCCAATCAGATTGTTATCTGGTTCATCAACACAGGTGGAAAATCTTGAAAACTTACTGGAGGCGAAACATGTTGAGCTTACCCAGATGCATAAGTTGCTGATTCATCTGTTAACAGAAAACCAAAATAAACTGGATTCGTTGTTGCCTGATGAACCGACTGTCGCTGGTTTTAAAGCGCTGCTGCGTGAAGCATTAGACGACCAGTGGGGTAAACCGATGCGAGATACGCTTCAGGTTTTGAAGAAGCGATTGCAAGCATTTGGCAAGCTGATTGAAATGATTAAAGAGATTGCTTTCAAGCTTCAGATCCCGTTTACAGCGCTTACCATTATTCCAGAAAAAATCGATCTTATCGGCGAAACTTTGATCGAGGCAAAAAATAAGATCACTAAAATTAATTTGAATTTTCTCGAAGATGAATTGCAAGATGTTCTGGACGCGGCCATTAACCAACTTGAAAGTATTGATCCGGCGCAGCTTCTCACCGATCTGGACTTATTTTACCAAAATTCTCTAACAGCATTGTCTGGACTTTATCCAGAGGAGGCGATACAGAATTTAGATGGGATTTTCCAAGATGTCATTTTGGCAAAAATAAGCACGCTCCATCCGCAAAAAACAGTGGCCGAACCGCTGGAAGACGCCTTCGAAAAAATCTTGGAACTGCTGGAAATGTTAGATATCACCAAGATTTTTGCAGCGTTGATTGGTGGCTTGAATTCGATTGAGCAGGAGTTGGACGAAGGATTGGAGCGAACGGCAGCCGCATTTAATGAACTGTTGGCTGCGCTGCCGTCGATTTCAGTCAGTGCTGGTGTGTGATTCTAAGGAGGCAAACGATGGGATTAGGGGCTTTGTTATTGAATACAAACGAATCTGTCACCCGCTTGCGTGGTAATGGCACGAGCGTGCAGCCACGCAGTGTTCCTGAGGCGGCTGAAGAAGAACTGCCGTTACCCCCTGCTGCAATGTCTACGCCCGCCACGACCAGCACCAAAGCCAAGAGCAAGAAAGGCGATCTCGCCAAAATTGTTATCTTATGGCCAGCTTTAGGTTGTCCACAATTGATCAATCCGGAAGAAATGACTTTGGAAATTCTTTTTTTCTCGAAAGTGGAAAAAATTACAAAAAAACTTGTGGATGGTTGGCTGTCTCAAATTTTGGTGATTGATTGGGAAGCTGCAAAAGAATCTTACAACGTAGACGGCAAAGAATGGGTTTTAAAAAAGCCTGATAAGAAAAAGTTAGATGAGAAAAAGCTAGATGAGGAAAAGTTTACTCCTCTTAAAAACCTAGTTTCGAAGATTAAATGGCAGAAGTCAACAAAGCTCGAAAAATATAAGGATGATGCAGGGAAACGGCCGTTAAAACTAGGCTCTCTCAGACACACAACAGCCGATATTGTTTTAGAAACCTATTCAGCTAAAGGATTTAAGGGTATTCACAGTGTGCGACTGAAACTCAACAAAAAATCAACCTCAAGCATATCAACCTCAGGCAAATTCGAGTTGAAAGAAGGGCGCATGTACACTCTTTACTATTCTCCCGAAAACAAGCTTCTCCATGAAATTTTAAATGATGATAAATTGCTCAAGAAACCATATGATGATATTCCCCTTATGAAGCAGGAAAACAAGACCACCGTAGGTGGTTCAAAATCTGTTTACGATTGGCGTTTCGACCGGGTTGAAAAACTGAAAAAACGTTGCGGTGATCGTGATCGAGACCACAAGGTGCGGCTGTTTCACCCTTTTATGCTCATGAGAACAGAAGCACAAGAGTATCTAAATGTGGGGCATGTTACCGACTTACATATTTGCAGCCTATGGGACTTTTTCGATGAAAAATTGTTTCCTGGGTATGTTCAAGATCAGCCTGAAATCATCAATGCTAAGGAGCGGAAAAAATTGGCAGCAAAAAAAGACCCGCTAAAAACAATTTCAGAGCGATACAACAATCCAAACATTAACGTCCGAAACCTCACCAGTCAGCTAAATAGTATGGGGTTGAATGGGGGGGATTTTAAAGATATCAATAAATTTGTTGACATCATCCTGCAAACGGGCGATTTAATAGATTTTAATCGGGGTTTCAACATGAATCCTGAGCATGATCCAGATAAAGATTATGTTTTCAACGTAAATTGGATTCGATATTTTGAATTGTTGTTGCTGGATTATAAACGTCCGACTTTCACCTCACTAGGCAACCACGATTGGCGCTTGAATCCTTACACGCCTGTTGTGAAAGCTGAAGCAAGCCATTACCTTTTGTTACTATATCTGATCATAGCTGGTTTTGCTATCGGGGCTGCCTGTGGTTTAGCAAGTGGCGCTCTTGAGGAAGAGAAAGATAATGACAATGAAGTTGCCTTCACCTTCCTACAAGTATTCATTTTTCCATTTTTAGTGCCTTTAACTTTGCTGCTGTTTGTTGCATTATTAGGCGTATTTGGCCTGGAGGTTGGAATTGCTTTCGATGCTTTATTCACAAAAAAGGCATCGCCATTCATTTGGGGAATAGGCTTTCTCGTGGGTGCTATCATTATTACCATCATCATTGCCGCAGAATGGGATGCTGAAAGTGGGGCTGTGTTGGGAGGTATTCTTGGTTCTGTTCTCATGTTTATCTTGGTGATCATATTGTGGTGGTATGTGTTTTATAAGGGAATACCCTACATGAACGGTATAAACAATCTTTTTGAAAATGATTTCAAGGGATTATTGAACGACAAAAATATTAGTTCCTTGAACGTTTTTGGTAAAGATGGCCTGTTCCATATGACACCGCTCGCTTTTGATTGGTACGCATTGGTAGTTAATCCATTCCCAGATTATGCTTTCCGCTACGGCAACATGCTCTTTGTGTTAGTAGATTGGGGGGGGGATGAAATCCTAATAGGCGATCCTCCAATTGCTGATGATTCATTTTCAAAGCGTCAATGGCTTTTAGTACAAGAATGGTTAGATGAGGCAAGAACTCATCGTGAACAATTAACTTTTGATGGCCTTACAAATAATGAGGTTGTCCCTATAATTGGACTCCATACCCCTGTTTTCTGCCCTCTTGAAGAAATAAATCTAGATGAACTCCAAAAAAATGGAAGAGACATTGGGGATAGCGATGTGAAAAGAGGAACAATGGATGAGCATCGCAAACAGTTAATTGATAAATTGTACAAAATTGGCAATCCAAAAATTGATGAAAATGTTCAAGTTATTCCTGGCAGTTATATTCCAGCTATCAGTTTGACAGGTCACAGCCATGTCTATGATATTTTTCATATGAAGGACGATTCAAATACATTTTGGTATCAAACTAAAAAGGAAGGGGA
>QQUD01000884.1 GCA_008501785.1 Chloroflexota bacterium | reverse complement strand
CACGGTGGGCAGTTACTATGACGGCCGTAATTTCCTCTACCTCATTTGGAAAAATTACCCAACCAGCCTACTGCGCCAACATTGGCGCGACATTCTCAAATCACAATTAGGAATTACTCGAGATGCGCTGCGGGCATGGCGCGGTGAAGCAGCCCGCGCACGACTGCGCGGTCAGTTGGCAGGGCTGTATGGCTTCTTCAAAATGTGGCGTAAACGTAAACAAGTGCAGGCAATTCGTCGAGTAGATGACGATTCCCTAACGGCCGTTCTCACCCCTATTGACGAGACACCCTAGCGCGGGTAAGATTGCGGCGGATGAAGAGTGGCGAGTGAAGAGTGGCAGGTGGAAAGTACAAACCACACTCTTCAGCACTCAGTACTCAACACTTTGTATTGACTATGAGAAGGGAACAAGAGACAGAGATGAAACCATATCTATCCGTGATTGTACCGGCGTACAATGAGGAAAAACGCATCCGCAAAACGCTGGACATCATTTACAACTACCTGATTCAAAAAACATTTACGTGGGAGATACTGATCGTCCTAGATGGCCCCACAGATGGCACCATTGACGTGATTAAAAAGTTTGCAGAAGGGAAACAGCACATTCGCTGGATTGACCGCAAAGAAAATCACGGCAAAGGGTACACCGTGCGCGAAGGCATGCTGGCGGCGTGGGGTGATATTCGCCTATTCACCGATGCCGATAACTCCACCGACATTGCCCATTTCGACAAAATGAAACCGCTGTTTGATGATGGGTATCCTGTCGTCATTTGCTCACGTGATGAAAAAGATGCCCCAGGGGCCACACAGGCCGTCCCCCAACCTTTCTTCAAACGGTTGTTGGGCAATGCTGGAAACTTGTTCATTCAAGTGATGGCCGTACCTGGTATTTGGGATACGCAGTGCGGATTTAAAGCGTTTACAGCGCCGGCTGCCCAACAGATTTTTTCAATTGCAGTTAACAATAGCTGGGTGTTTGATATCGAAGCGTTGGCCCTGGCTCGTCGGTTTGGTTACAAGATCGGCCTTGTTGCTGCGCATTGGGTCGATGATGCTGAAACGCATGTCAAATTGCTCAACTACATCGGATCGCTGCTGCAAACGTTCCAGATTCGTTGGGACTTGATGACCGGTAAGTATGACCGCTCGGCCAAGCAGATTGAGGCTGAAAAAGCTGTGCCGCTGAAAAGATAGGAGCGGGGAAATTAATACAAAGGAACGAAGAGACAAAGGAACAAAGGAAGAAAGATTGAAAAAATCTGTGTTTATCCGTGTTCTATATCTCTTTCTGATTAATCGGATATGGCTCGTACAAGCCCGACGCTAGAACTAGAAACGGCCGTTTCCCAAACCCACAGCCTGCAATTTATCGCCGGACTCGATGAAGCAGGACGCGGTGCACTGGCTGGTCCCGTCGTTGCCGCCGCTGTCATTCTCCCCTTTACCGACCCCGACATCCTCGTCCATCTCGAATCGGTCAACGACTCCAAACAACTCTCTGCTAAAAAACGTGGCTCTCTTTTTTCACAGATTACAACATATGCATCAGCCTACGGCATTGGCATTGTCCCCGCCACCACGATTGATGAAATCGGGATTATTCCGGCGACGAAGCAGGCAATGAAAACGGCCGTTTCCCAACTCACCCCCGCACCAGAGTTTTTATTAGTAGACGGCCGTATTCGTCTCAAAACCATCCCCCTGCCCCAACAAGCCATCGTGCGCGGCGACAGCAAAAGCTTGAGCATTGCCGCCGCCTCCATTCTCGCCAAAGTGACTCGTGACCGGCTGATGGTTGCATTTGATGCGCAGTACCCGGTGTACGAATTCGGCCGTCACAAAGGCTACGGCACCGAAATCCACCGCAGTGCCATCGCCAAACACGGCCCCTGTCCAATTCACCGCCATTCCTTCGCCCCCATTCGCAAACCACTCATTTAACAGGAGACACCACGCCGCTGCGCGGCATCAACTAATGAATGAAAATTTGGTATCGAACAAGATGTTCAATTTACATTGGGGCTGGTCAGCAAGATTTATCATACACCTCATCGATTGCTGCCAATAAATCGTTTAATTCCAAACGTTCCTCCTCAATTTCGTGCGCCAGTCGCTGCGCCCGACAGCTATGCACGTCCATCGCCTCAATTGTTTGCAACTGTGAATAAACAGCCCCAATGCCAGCCACAAATTCTTCCAAGTCAAGCTGGGTTTTGTCCATTAAGAAATTCAAATTATCCAACTGCGCTTGTTGTCGCAAGTAGCTGTTCAATGTCTCTTGAATCTCTTTTTGCAATCGAGGATTTTTCTCACGATTCAACCGGTGACGCGTGTTTCGAATCTTTCTGGGCAAGATGGATTGCTCATGCTGCACGATTTTGTTAGCTTCAAAGTGCAGCAGACGATTGATGAGCTGTTGCGCATGTGCCTCCCACTCATCAAAAGATTGCAGCACTTTTTCCAGGCGATACGAATGAATATCAACCTCATTTTCAGCTGCTAATTTTTCAATATTTTGACGATATGCTTTTATTTTCCTAAGAATGGCAGAATAGGCGTGTGTACCTTGCTTATGCTGACTGTTCCTTTTTGTATTTTCTGGCATTAGCAATTGTATGATATACAAGATGAGAACGCTCCAAATACCTCCAAATAACATGGTTCCAATAAGTATTGTGTCGAGTAAATTCATTTTCATGGCAATCAATAACCTTTGTTACAAAGTCAAACTGAGTTGATAAGTTATTCAAAGCCACAACCCCAAGGTGGGATTTTTTAGTGGCGTTTTTTAGGTTAGAGGGTTGGGGGAAACGGCCGTATTTGGCCTACTGCCTGACACGTGGCAAATCTGTTTGCACAAATAAAACTATGCTGATTTGGGTAATAAAATGCATCCCAAATTTATATAAAACGCTTACATTCTTCATATATATTTCTTACGTTTCCTGACAAAAATAGTTGCATCGTTGAGTTACTCAATGAGTTACTCAAAGAGTTGCTCAAAGAATTTAGTAAATCAATTTTCGCAGAATAAACATTTGTAGATGGAGGTATGAACATGGCTAAAATAGTTCGATGGAGTCCAATGCGCGACATGGTAAATATGCACAATGAAATGGATCGGATGTTTGAAGAAGCGTTCAATGCACCCCGTTTACGGTGGCAAGAACCGACTAACTGGGGATTGGCGCTCGATGTTGCCGAAAGTGAAGAAGGTTTTCTCGTACAAGCATCAGTTGCCGGTGTAAACCCGAATGACATTGAAATCACGTTATCTGATAATGTTTTGACCATCAAAGGTGAATTGAAATCTGATGAAAACATTGATGATTCCCAATATCACCTGCGTGAACGGCGTTATGGCTCGTTTGAAAGAAGTGTGACATTATCGGTTCCGGTTAATGCAGATGCGATTGATGCAACCTATGAACACGGCGTTTTGAGCCTGACAATCCCAAAGGCGGAAGAAGTCAAACCAAAACGCATTGCCATTAAGCATCTAAACGGCAAAAAAGTACTTGAGGGATAAACGACAACCCATCTCCTTTCCCATGCAGACCGACATAACCTCAGGTCGGTCTGCTGCAATAATATTTACGCGCTGGACAGCAGTCCAGCGCTTTTTTTTAGGTGAAATAACGGCCGTTCCCACTCCCAAAATCGCATATGTTTCTCTAACACTTTTTATACAAAATTCTGATGATTATCAACGACAATAGTCGCTGTAAGAAAAAATCACCAGTTGTCGGTAAACTGTAAACAGTAAGTAGTGAACCGTAAATCGTAAATCCGACCACTGATTACCAATTTCCGGAGGATAACCACCATGAGTAAAATTATAGGCATTGACTTAGGCACAACCAATTCTGTTGTCGCAGTCATGGAAGGGGGCGACCCGAGCGTCATTCCCTCAGCAGAAGGCAACAACACCACCCCATCTATCGTCGCATTCACCAAAAAAGGGGAGCGGCTGGTAGGTCAAACAGCAAAACGACAAGCCGTCGTCAATCCAGAAAACACCATCTCATCTGTCAAACGGCTGATGGGACGTCGCATTGATGACGCAGAAACCAAACGTACGCAAGGCATGGTTGCATACGACATCAAAGGCGGACCGCAGCAAGATGCTCGCGTTAATGTTCCCATTGTCGACAAAATGTTTTCACCGCAAGAAATTTCTGCGCTTACGCTGCAAAAGCTGAAGCGAGATGCTGAATCGTTCTTGGGCGAAACCGTAACCCAAGCCGTGATCACCGTACCTGCGTATTTCAATGACAGCCAGCGGCAAGCCACCAAAGATGCGGGTCGCATCGCTGGTCTGGAAGTGCTGCGCATCATTAACGAACCGACAGCCGCTGCACTCGCATACGGGCTCGATAAAAAAGATAGTCAAACCATTCTTGTTTTTGATCTCGGTGGCGGCACCTTTGATGTGTCTGTTCTCGAAGTGGGCGATGGCCTGGTTGAAGTGCAATCCACCAATGGCGACACCCATCTCGGTGGCGATGACTGGGACGAGCGCATTGTGGAATGGATGAGCGGCGAGTTCAAACGCGATCAGGGCATCGATCTTGCCAGCGACCGACAAGCGTTGCAGCGTCTGCGCGAAGCGGCCGAAAAAGCAAAAATCGAACTGTCTTCATTAATGCAGACTGATATCAATCTCCCCTTCATTACAGCTGATGCCAGCGGTCCAAAGCATCTGCAAATGACGCTCTCCCGCGCCAAATTCGAACAGTTAACTGAAGATTTGGTACAGCGCTGCCGCAAGCCGTTTGAAATGGCTTTAAACGATGCCGAATTGTCTGCCAGTACGGTTGATGAAGTGGTTTTAGTTGGCGGCTCGACACGAATGCCGATGATTCAGGCATTGGTCGAATCACTCACCGGCAAAGCGCCCAACAAAAGCGTGAACCCAGATGAGGTTGTGGCAATCGGCGCAGCGATTCAAGGTGGTGTGTTGGCTGGCGACGTGAAAGACGTGCTGCTGTTAGACGTAACGCCATTGAGCCTGGGGCTGGAAACGTTAGGTGGCGTGATGACGCCATTGATTCCGCGCAACACGACGATTCCGACCAAGAAAGCGCAGATTTTTAGCACGGCTGAAGATAATCAAACGGCCGTTGACATTCACGTCTTGCAAGGCGAGCGTCCGATGTCGAAAGATAACAAAACATTAGGCATGTTCCGGCTGGACGGACTGCCGCCTGCACCGCGTGGCGTACCGCAAATTGAAGTTACGTTTGACATCGACGCCAACGGCATTTTAGATGTGACAGCCACTGACAAAGCAACTGGCAAAGAGCAAAAGATTCAGATTACTGCGTCTACTAACTTGAATGACTCAGAAATCGATTCGATGGTCAATGCCGCCGAGAAGCATGAAGCCGAAGACCAAAAGCTGCGCGAACTGATTGAAGCCCGAAACACAGCCGATCAGATGATTTACAGTGTGGAAAAGAGCATGGGTGAATTGAATGGTCAAGTACCGGACACAGAAAAGAGCCGTATTCAGGAATTGATTGGTGATTTGAAAACGGCCGTTTCTACCGAAGACACCGCCCACATCAAACAGCTCACCGAACAGCTCCAGCAAGCCAGCTACGCTCTGAGTCAACAGCTCTACCAGCAGCAGCAGCCAGACGGACAACCGAGTAATGGCAATGGTAATGGAACCACCGCCAGCGATGAAGATGTCGTCGAAGGCGAATTCCAAGAAATGTAAGTAAATTAACCTCCCGGAGGTGCAGCACCTCCGGGAGGTTAATAAGGATCGCCCATGGACTACAAAGATTATTACAACATCCTGGGCGTTAGTCGCAGCGCCAGTCAGGATGAAATCAAAAAAGCATATCGCAAATTAGCGCGACAATATCACCCGGATCGCAACCCGGATGACAAAACGGCCGAATCTAAATTTAAAGAGATCAACGAAGCCAACGAAGTGCTGTCTGATCCGGATAAGCGCAGCAAATACGATCAGTTTGGTTCGCAGTGGGAGCAGTATTCTCGCGCAGGCGGGCGTCCTGAAGACTTCAACTGGGGCCAATGGGGCAATGGAGGCAGCACGCGCACCGTCAGCCCAGAAGAGTTCGAGCAGATGTTTGGCGGCGGCATGGATGGCGGCTTTTCCGACTTTTTTGAAACGCTGTTTGGTGGCATGGGTCGGCGCACGGGATTTGAACAAGGTGGATTTTCGCAAGCCGGATTTCAGTCCGGTGGGTTTGGCAACATCGCCCAACGTGGTCAAGATTTAGAGCATACCGTGCAAATCACGCTGGCTGAGGCGTTTTATGGCACAGAACGGTCGCTGCAATGGGAAGACGGCCGTTCTATCAACGCCAAAATCCCACGCGGGGTCAAACCTGGTTCACGCATTCGTCTGAGCGGTCAAGGGTACCCCGGCATCAGCGGTGGACAGTCAGGTGACTTGTTCCTGGTTGTAGATGTGCTGCCGCATCAGCAATTTAAACGGGATGGCACCGATCTCAAAGTTAACGTACCTGTTGATTTGTACACGCTGCTGCTTGGTGGTGCAGTGGAAGTCCCCACCATTGACAAAACCGTAAAACTCACAATTCCTGCCGAAACTGCCAACGGCAAACAATTCCGTCTGCGTGGTCTCGGGATGCCCAACCTGCGCCAATCCGACGAACGCGGCGATCTCTTCGCCCGTGTTGAAGTCACGCTGCCGCAGCAATTGACAACTGAAGAGGTGGCGTTGTTTGAGGAGTTACGTGAGTTGAGAAAGTGATGAAGTAATCGGTGAACGGTAATCGGTGAGCAGAAAACGGTTATCCGTTGACCGATTACCGATTACCATTCCGCCTGCTCATGGTGGCGATGATGACACCGATGATAACGGCCGTTCCACCCAACAACCCTTGCAAAGACGGCCATATGCCAAATAAAAGCAGCGTCCATAATATCGCGACGACAGGACTCAACGTAAGCAAAATCGTGTGTATTGTTAATTTGAAGCGACGCAGTGCCAGGTAATAAAGTGAACGGCTCACGGTTACATTGAGCGTTGCAGCCAACAGCAAAATCCACCAAACTTCTGCCCCACGCGGCCAAACCATTTCGCCACGAACGGTCGCAAAAATCAGCAAAAACAGAATCGTCGATGCCATGCGAAACAAAAAGAAATTGGTGAATTCCATGTCATCCCCATACCGCTTTACAATCGCGGCGTGGAATGAATAAAACAAATTAGAAATCAAAACGAGAACGGCTCCCAACCACAACTGATTATTGGCATCTCCTGTTTGAAAGCTAATCACAAACACGCCAATAACGGCAATGGCTGCTCCAATCATTTCACCCCGCCCCAATTTATCTTTCAGCCAAAAAATACCAAACCCCATTGCAAAAATGGTGTTCATCCGCGCAATGAGGGAGGCAGTGCCGGGGTCGATGTAGATAACGGCCGTAAAGCTCGTCGCCGTTGCCGCTGCAATCAAAACACCAATCCCGATAAAAAATCGTACATTTTCCCGAAAAATTTGCCACTTAATTTGACGGCGCACCGCCGCAAAGATGGCAATCTGAATGGTGGCAATCGTCATGTAATAAAACGAGGAAGTGGTTGGTGGCAGGTATGGCAACAGCAAGCGAGCAAAAACGAAGTGAAGGCTGTCAACCAGCAGCAGCACCAGCATAATCGCGGGCACATTATTCAAAAACCGGTTTGGTTTCGCCGGGGTCATTGATGGATGGGTCATGGACTAACTCCAATTTCAAAATTCAAGAGGGGGAGTGTAGTCAACAAGTGAGAGCAAGTCAATAAGTCGCCGGTAGGCGAACAGCATCCCGCCTAAGCAAGGCAACCATAGGGATACGTCCCTACCTAACAAGTTTCGATTGGACCTTCAGGCATCCTTGGCGTTGCTTCCCGCAATCAAATCAATTACAATGTGTGCATTATGTCTACTAACTAGTGTGGATAAGGAGGGAACGATCGTGTCACCCCCAAACGAAAGCGTATTAAACAAACGCATTGAAGCGTTAGAAAATGCAGTCACAGATTTACAAGCACAGGTCGTGCAGTTAAGCAGAGTCGTGGCGCAATCTGGCAGTATCGCAATGTCTGAACAACCTGTTGAAGATGCTGTAGAGTTGGTAGAAACGGCCGTATCACCCCCACCAGTTGTTGCGGAGGAGGAGAAACGGCCGTTACTCCCCGACCACCTGCGACGCAGTGAATTCTGGCTCAACAAAATCGGTATTGGATTGATGCTCTTTGCACTCATCTTTTTATTCAAGTTTGCCGTCGATCAGGGATGGCTAACCCCTGCTGTGCGGCTGGTCATTGGGCTGCTAGTTGGCACAATTCTGCTCTTTTTCGGATGGCGATTGGTTGAAAGCCGACGTGCATTTAGCGTTGTGCTGTTAGGTGGCAGTGTGGGCAGCTACTACATTACCGGATACGCTGCGTTTCGGCTGTACGATTTGGTGCCGCACTCTGTTGCCTTTGGATTTATGGTGTTGGTGACGCTGCTCACCTTCTTCCTTTCGCTGCAACAAAATGAGGCAGTGTTGTCGCTCATCGGCACGTTTGGCGGCTTGCTGACACCCATTTTGCTAGATACGGGCAGTGGCAATATTCAAGGGTTTTTGCTGTATAGCTGTTTAATCATTGGAGGTGCCATTGCCATTTACCTCTTCCGAGGTTGGCGCATTTTGCTCTGGTTTACGGCCGCATGTGGCTGGATTATCATTTGGATCAGCATGAGTGAAGCGTTGAATCGCTTTGACCAGGCGATTGGCGATCAATGGGTGATTCAATTCAGCATAGTCTTCGCGTGGATCATGTTTTGGGTGCTGCCACTTTTACGCCATCTGTTTGTCAATCTTGCATCATCCAATTTGCGACCCTTATCATTAGGGTTTGCCGATACACATTTGCCTGACATCCTCAAACGATGGTTGGGTATTGATTTTCACCTGTTCACAGTCACAACTGCACTCTTTGCACTGGGTAGTTCGATGGCGGTGTGGGATTTAACCGACAATCAACGTGGCTGGATTTTTATCGGCATTGCTGCCATTTATGCGGCGGTGGCATTTGGCATTCGCAAACACGCATTTTCCCTCAATATCAGCATCACCCATGCATTTACTAGTTCCATCCTGCTAACAATTGGTTTCTTGATTTTGCTAGGAGATGAGCTGCTTTTGATTGCGCTGACGCTGGAAGCGGTGGTTTGGCATTTTTTGAGCAGCCGATTACAGAAAACGGCCGTTTCTATCGGCACACACGCTTTCTCGTTTATCTTGGGCTGTTTGATATTTTTACGGTTGTCTGATATTCACTTTGGTAGTGACGAAACGGCCGTTCGCATCCTCACCGACCTATTTGTCTTCGGCAGCTTTGCCGGAGTTGCATTTGCATGGCTGTCTCTCACGGGAAAGCGCATTTACCTGATTGCCATCCATGTCGCCATCCTGCTGCTGTTGTGGCGTGAATTGAATGAGTTTAATAATGGACAAGCCCTCATCAGCGTTGCCTGGGGTGTTTATGCGGTGGTGTTACTCATTATCGGTCTGCGCGGAAACAAAAATGTGGTACGCATCGTAGGCTTGGTAACGTTGTTTGTCCTGGTAGGCAAGCTGTTTCTGGTTGACCTGGAAAACGTAAAGGCGATTTGGCGCATTCTGCTATTCTTTGGCTTTGGGGGGCTGTTCTTGCTGTTAAGCTATTTTTATCAGGGGTTATGGAAGTTGGATGATAGTGTTGAGGTAATGGAATAGGTTGAGAATTTAATGACGGCCTCTTCTCCATCCCAACTCGTTCAGAAGCAATCGTATCAGATGGTTCAACTAAATTTTCACGGCAGATAATCAAATCAATTATGGGTATCAACAAATCGTGTGCTTGACAACACAATTACGATTTACCAACTCAACACCATTGCGTGCATGTTCTCTGATGCAATGAGGGGTACAGCGGATACAAATAAGAAACAGATGAAGAAAGCGGTTTTTTCAGAACAATTCGTTTCTGACCTATACAACTCTCACCCCAAAAAATAAACCAAACAGAAAAAGTGCCGCACACAAAAGAATAATAACGGCGACTGCTACAGAAATAATGATTATCGTTTTTTCTTTATCTTTATTCATCATGCTATGTAAGATGAGCCTCGTTTACACCGTCTAGAGAATGTAAAGATTGCGTAGGTATTATGACCATTTTCTGGTTCCTCACTTCTGTACACTAATCACATGCTTTGCGAACAAACCCAAACCATCCCTGTCCTTGTTGTAAACACACCCTTCCAGCGTTTGCGCCGCCGTGTGTCCCAATTTTTCGACACCAACGCATCGCCAGAAGCAATGGCCCGTTCTTTTGCGTTGGGCACGTTGATAAGCGTCCTGCCCACGCCGGGGTTCAACATTGCGCTGGCAGCGCTGCTAGCAGCACGGTTCAAGCAGTTGAACAAAGCGTCTCTGTTGGCCGCCATTGGGGTTTGGAATGGATTTGTCGTCGCACCCCTGTATGCACTCAGCTATCAGCTCGGTGAGTGGATGTTTGGCGTTATGCCCACCGGTTTGATGGGTGTACCGCTGCAAGTGGCCGTGATGTCGTTGTTGAAGGGGTTTTTGGTGGGGAATGTGCTGATTGCGCTGGTGATAACGGCCGTTTCCTATCTGATTGTGAAAACGGCCGTAACCCACACTCGCAAATATTAGCTACTTTCGCTTGGTCGCCCCAGTAATCACCAACAAAATCACAGAACCAATTACCGCAACCACAAAACTGCGCAAATCAAACCCAAAATTCATGCTCTCGTTGGTGACAAACTGCATGATAAATCCGCCTAAAAATGCACCCACAATACCAATCACAATATTGAATAGGCAGCCAGATCGCTTGCTACCCGCAATCATACCGGCTACGCCACCCGCTAATGCACCAAAAATAATCCATGATAAAAAACCCATTGTTTGTTCCTCCAGAAAAAGCTGTCAGCTATCAGGTATCAGCATTCAGCAAATAATAATTTCATAACACGATACGTAAAAAGGCGATTGTTGTTGCAATTTGTCTGTAATAATCGTCGTAAGTAGTCCATGCTATTTTATTCTTAGCTGCTAAACAACTGTTCACATGTTTTAACTCCTTTGTCAAAAAGACGCTGCCCATTAAGCAGCGTCTTTTTGTATTTTCTGGCAGTAAGGTCTGTAACCTCATTTGTAAGGGTTTATTGATATGGTTAAGGTGATAGAGCGGCACGACGGACACTAACTTGCCCCCCAGGTTGTAACATGCTCAGGATACACCTTCATCGAAGAAATCGTAGTGCTGCTCTCTCGTTTTTTTAGCTAAAAGCTATTAGCCTTTAGCTTTTAGCCAGAAAAAACCCCAAAAACACCCAATTTCAAACTCATTTTTGCACCGTCAGATGTTCTGTCAGAAATTGTTAGTACTCTCTTTTTAGCTTCTTCACGCTTAATTAAAGCTTATTCTGCTCCTGACGCCGTGCAATTGCACGGCGTCACTCCTTTATAGGGAAAACGCCTTTTTCCCAATTCCCAATCACCATTTTCACATTCGATTTGTATTTTTTAGCAAGCTGTTTCATAATGGCTTATGTCATCTTGAAACAATGACATTCGTTACTGGGGATTGTGGCTCCCTGCCCACTACAATCTTCATACAACGCGAGTGAACAGCACTCCCCGTGCAGCACTCCCCACTCAACCACCATGATCATGACCAAGGAGACAGGTCCATGAAAAAAGAACTCGTCAAAAACTGGATGAGCAAAGATGTGATTACGATGAAGCCGGATGCGATTTTGCCGGAAGCACATAAGCTGATGATGGAAGAAGAGATTCGGCGCTTACCGATTGTGGACGATAACGGCCGTTTACTTGGCATCGTCACCCTGGGAGATATTCGCGGGGCTGAACCCTCAACCGCCACGAACCTCTCCGTTTGGGAATTAAACTACCTGCTTGCTAACTGCACACTCGATAAGATCATGACCGCCAATCCAATCACCATTTCAATCGGTGCCACAATTGGGCAAGCCGCACGGGTGATGCTTGAGAATCGCATAAGTGGTCTGCCCGTTGTCGATGCACACGGCAAACTCAAGGGTATCATCACCGAATCAGACATCTTCAGCATGGTCGTGGTTCATGAATGGAGTCCCGATGATGATGAAGATAGCCCCTTTGCCACGTAATGCCTCTGTAAACTCCTCACTGCCAAATTATTCCTCCTTAACGCACGAATCCCATTGACCGCAGCCTGAGCCGCTGACATCGTTGTAATCAACGGAATATTGTGTCGAATTGCCGCTGCTCGCAGTGCCATCTGATCCTCACGCGCTTGCTGCCCCAACGGTGTATTGATGATTAAATTTATTTGGGCTGTGGCAATCAGATGAACGGTATCTATCTCATCTTCACCAGCTTTTGCAACGGGAGTAACCGGAAGGCCAACGCTTTGGAGCGAAACGGCCGTTCCCGCTGTCGCAAACAGGGCAAGCCCCATTCGGTGCAAATCCCGCCCAATTTTCAACACCGTTCCCTTGTCAAAATTATTCACTGTCAGCAAAACCGCGCCCGCAGTGGGTAATGGCGTACCCACTGCAATCTGCGATTTGGTAAAAGCATGGCCGAAATGTGAAGCATGACCCATCACCTCTCCTGTGCTGCGCATTTCTGGGCCAAGCAGCGCATCTGCACCAGGTAATTTATTAAACGGCAGCACAGCCTCCTTTACAAAAAAGCCATCAATGACGGGTGTTTCGAGGAAATCTAGCTCAGCCAATGATTTGCCAGCCTGTACCTGAGCGGCAATTTTGGCAACTGGCACACCCGTTGCTTTGCTCACAAACGGCACTGTCCGGCTCGCACGCGGATTGACCTCAATCACATACACAATTTCATCCTTAATCGCAAATTGCACATTCATCAACCCACGTACTTGCAGCGCTTTCCCCAACCTTTTTGTGTAATCGTTGATGATGCTCATGTGATACCAACTCACTTTATATGGTGGCAGCACACAAGCACTATCTCCAGAATGAATGCCTGCCTCTTCAATATGCTGCATCACCCCAGCAATAACCACCTTTTCGCCATCAGACACAGCATCCACATCCACTTCAAACGCATCTTCGATAAACTGATCGATTAGAACCGGGTTGCCGGGGG
>QQUD01001074.1 GCA_008501785.1 Chloroflexota bacterium | reverse complement strand
AATAAGAAATAGGACACAGATTTTCACAGATAAACGCAGATATATTTTTCAATGAATGGCTGTGCCGCTGGATGCGCGGACGACCAATTGGGGCGTGAGTAAAACATGGCGCTGTTCTAGAGAACGGCCGTTTATTAAATCAATCAACATCTCACAGGTGCGCCACCCAATGTCATAAATGGGTTGCGCCACTGTCGTTAGAGATGGATTTGCATAGGCTGCCGTGGGAATGTCGTCAAAACCGGCAATCGCGATGTCTTTGCCGACTTGTAAGCCATGCTGTTGAATGCGATTGATGGCACCAATTGCCATTAAGTCGTTGCCACAGATAACGGCCGTTAATCGCGGACGAATCGATAACAGTTCTTCTACAACCTCAGCCCCGCCACGCTGCGTTAAGTCGCCTGTAACAATCCATTCTGGTTCAATTGGCAAATCGTTATCTGCCATGGCATCTTGAAACCCTTGCAGGCGAAATTTGCTAAACATGAGGTCCATTGGCGGCAAGATAAATCCGATGCGCCGATGCCCTAATTCAATAAAATGCTCAGTGATGAGTCGCATCCCTGCGGCCCCATCTTCATCCACGAATGGATAGTCTGTTTCTAAATTTGTGCGCCCAAATACAACAAACGGGAAGTTGTGAGCAGAAAGATGTTGAATGCGTGCATCCTGTTCTCGGGTACGAATGACAATCAACCCATCAACCCATCCGCGCTGGGTCGCACGTGCATAAGCCCGTTTTTCATCCTCACTGTGCGGTGCATGGGTTGATACAAGCAAATCATATTCATGTTCTGCTGCTTTGTTGCCAATACCGGCGATAAATTCGCTGAAAAACGGGTCTGAAAAGCGTGGACCAAAGGTAGGTAAGATAAATCCCAATGTATCGGTACGCTGTTTTTTGAGGCGTCGTGCTGTCAGATTGGGTTGATACCCTAGTTCTGCAGCTGTTTGTTTGATGCGCTGTCTGGTAATTTCAGATACATCACTGTATCCAGCCAAGCCACGCGACACAGTCGTGATCGAAATACCTAATTTTTGGGCAATATCTTTCAGGGTTGCGGCCACGAATTTCTCCTCTCTTCCTTGCGTAGGCCATTTTCCTCAAACTTATCCGAAACGTTTCGGATAAGTTTTAATATAATCCAAAACGTTTCGGATGTCAATATGCATCGCCAATAATGTAATAGGATTGTTCCTGCTTTGTTAAACGTTGATTAAATCAATCTAGGTTATGTGTAATTGGGTTGACCCATGATGGGACGTTGTTTAGAATAAGGCCATTGAAGACTTTCAAGCGGAAAAATAGGGGAAAATTGTGCGGTTTACGAATTTTTTGCTGGTGTTTGTCGTTGCGGTGGTCATTATTGGCTCGCCCCTGTCAGCATTTGGTTGCCGGACACTTGCCCCAAATTTGATAAGCAACCTTGAACCCCCTTGTGAAGACGACATTTTGTTTGAATCGTTATCAGTGCCAGGTGTGGCAAATTATCTTAATTACACCTTGACATTGATTACGGTTGTCGGACTGGCATTTATTTCCTGGAACATGCCTCGGCAAATGTTACCAGTGCCAACCGGTTGTAAATGTGCACCACCTTCACCTCCCCCTCGTTTCGGATAGCCACTCAACTAATTTAATCAATACAATCAATTCACCCAAGCTCGTTTGGAATTGAACTATTTAAGTACTTTTACAGTGCTGACTGCATCGTCCATCTAAATTTGCACTATCACAGACAAAGGCCTGCAAATGGAAACAAAAGCAGTTTACGGACTCCATAAACCAAATATGCGTTTAAATATGCTACGGTTTCCTATTGTTGGTCGTTTTTTGCGGTGGCGACGGGGGCGGTTGGTGTTGCAGTTGGGGCTGTTGGGGATAACGGCCGTTATCCTCTACGATGGCTTCACCGGCCCACAAATCGCGCCCAGCAACCTGGCCTCGGTTATTACCTGGGTGCAGTTTCGAGGGGTAGCCGTGTTTGCACTGCTGCTGGTGGGCAACCTGTTTTGCATGGCGTGTCCGTTTGCCCTGCCGCGCACCCTGGCACACAAGCTCGGACGCCGTGGCCGACGCTGGCCGCGCCAATTGCGAAACAAATGGACGGCGATTGGTGTCCTGTTTGTCTACTTTTGGCTGTACGAATGGCTCGATTTGTGGGCTAGTCCGCTGCTAACAGTTTGGGTGATTGTTGGTTACTTTGTTGCTTCGTTTGTGCTGGAAGCAGCCTTTGCCGAGTCACCCTTTTGCAAATATGTATGTCCATTAGGCACATTCAACTTTGTAAGCAGCACCATTTCTCCATTCCAGATTAGTGTTCAGAACGGCGATACCTGTCGCAATTGTGTGGGCAAAGAATGTGTGAATGGGGCGGTACAAGTGGCCGGGTGCGGTACAGAACTGTTTGCACCGCAAGTTGAGAGCAATTTAGATTGCACATTGTGCCTTGACTGTGCGCGAGCCTGTCCGCATGATAATGTGGCACTCATCGCACGCAGTCCGATAGCAGAATTGACAAAGCAAGCGGCATGGCCCAGACGGTTAGACATCAACCTGTTGGTGATGATCTATGCGTTTATGGGTGTTAGCAATGCGTTTGGCATGGTGCCACCCGTTTATGCTGTGGAAGATTGGTTAATGGGTGTGCTGAACACAACAAATGAAGGCGTTGTTTTGTTCCTGATTTTTGGTGTGTTGAATTTGCTGCTGCCGATTGGGTTAGGTCTGGGGTCTGCCTGGGCCAGCCGCCGATTGGCAAATTCGCAGGAAAGTTTACGCACAGTGTTGGCACGATATGCACCGTCTATGATGCCGTTAGCATTTGCGATTTGGTTAACTCATTTTGGTGGATTTCACTTTCTGGGTAGTGCGCTGGGAATCATTCCCGTGACGCAGTATTTTTTGCGAGATCATCGCATGGCCTGGGTGGGACCACCAAATTGGACGTTGGGTCCGGTGCTGCCATTAACGTGGCTAGACCCACTTGAGATGACGATTGTATTGATTGGATTGGTATTAAGTTTGGTTGTGTTAATGAAACGAGCGGGAGGAAAACGGCCGTTTCCCGATCCACCCATTGCGCAACTGCCGTGGCTGCTGCTGCTGGTTGGGTTGGCGGTGGCGGCGATGATCATTTTCCTGCTGCCAATGGAAATGCGTGGCTCCGTATGGGCGGGGTAACTGCCCGTATGGGCGGGGTAACTGTTATGAAAAAATATCTAATTGCCTTGATATTGTTGTCGGTTTTTTGGCTCCAGGGCTGTTCAAGAGTCAGCCAGGAGGCACAGCACAACGATTCAATCAACGTCGAAGTAGTCTCACCCGTGTTTTCACCGATCGTGGGCACAGATGAGATAGTTCTGCGTGTGACAGATGACCAATCTGGCGCACCTATTTCAGATGCTTATCTTTCGGTCAAAGGGGATATGACACACGCGGGCATGGTTCCGGTGCTATCATCTGCGAAGGCAGGCATCGACGGCAACTATGCCATCCCCTTTGAATGGACGATGGGAGGCGATTGGATTTTGACGGTGAATGTGTTGTTACCGGATGGGGCGCTGATTGAGCGCAATTTTAATCTGGTGGTGGATGGCGACAATGTTACCTGTGCGCCGGTCACTGAAGATGAAGAATGAGGCTAATCATGAAGAATTCGATGTGGAAACGTGTGGTTGGGTTGGTTTTGTTGATGGGAACGGCCGTTTTGCTGGCTGCTTGTGGTGCAGGAACCCACGAGTTTGCCGGGTCGGTGCTCGATTCGGAACAGCCTGTACCCGATTTTACGCTGCAAGGTGTTGACGGGCCGGTGAGTTTAAGTGATTTCAAAGGTCAATATGTCTTTGTTTACTTTGGCTATACCTTTTGCCCAGACATTTGTCCGAACACATTGGGCAAGCTGTCCCGTGCCATTGCTGATCTCAACGCGGATGATGCAGAGCAAGTGACAGCTATCTTGATTTCGGTTGATCCTGAGCGGGATACGCCCGAACTGTTAGCAGAGTATGTAGCCCATTTTAACCCTCGGTTTGTGGGCCTCACCGGTACGAAGGAGGAGATTGACCAGGCAGGCGAAGCTTATTACCTTTATTATGAAAAACATGAAGGGACGGTGGCTTCTGGTTATCTAATTGACCATTCCTCACGCTCGTTTCTAGTAGATAAAAATGGCAGCGCACTGGTTGCGTACCCATTTGATGCCAAAGCTGAAGATATTGCAAAAGATTTAAAATGGCTTATCCGCCAAGACTAATTAATTAGTAAAATAGGAAGAAAAATGAAAAACTTCAAACTGATGTTCTTGTTTGTATTTGTAGCGATTTTGATGACCGCTTGTTCAGGCGGCGGTTCTGGAGAATTAGAAGTAAATGGCGTTTGGGGTCGTACATCCCCAAAAGCGGCTGCTAATGGCGCTTTTTATTTGAATGTAGTGAACAACACAAAAGAGGATGATACATTGCTGTCTGCTTCATCTGAAGCATGTGGTGTTGTTGAATTACACGAAATGTACATGAAAGAAAATGACGTAATGGGCATGCGCCCCGTTCCAGGTGGCAGCATTCCAGTGGCGGCCGGTGAAACAGTTGAACTCAAAGTTGGTGGTCTGCATGTGATGTGCCTCGACAAACAGGTTGAGTTTAATGTTGGTGATGAAATTCCTGTAACGCTCATGTTTGAAAATGCTGGTGAAATGGTTGTTACGGCCGAAATTCGTGACACTGCCGAAGGTAATATGAATATGGATATGGATAATGGGGAGATGGAAGGCGATATGGAGATGAAAGAGGATAGTGATGGATAGGTAAACGGCCGTTTACCTACTAAAAAAGGCGATCTTCCATCGGAGGATCGCCTTTTTGTTTTTAATTTATTAAACTATCATTCTCGCGTAGGCGGGAATCTACTCCGACAAAAGATGGATACCTGCATGCGCAGGTATGACATGCGTTGAGCCAATTACATTTAACAGCCTAAACTACGTAATCAACGCTGTTGGCAAATGATCGACCCGATTTAGGTAGACAATCGCCAGATAATCAGGCCCAAAATCAACACGGCTAATAGAGGTATTGTTCATCGAGAACCACACATTCATCGCTTTACCAGATGCATTGTTCGGTGATTTAAAATCAATCAACGCCTTCAACAGACCAAACCCAAACCCCCCATGACTGACCAATGCGACCCGATCATTGGTTCCTCCATGACGGGCCAACAGCTCGGCGGCAACCAATTTGGCTCGTTTGGGCATTGCTTCAAAAGGTTCGTAAGGACGATTCCACCAACCCTCATCACCTAACGCCTCAGGCAGTTGCAGCCTGGGAAAATACTCCTCAAAAAATGCGCGTTTTGGCCCTGGTAAGCCGATTCTTTCGCCCGTTTCTTTGTTCTTTTCATAAATGCCACCCCATTCGTGAGTTTCTTCCCAGGTAATCATGGGTAAATCACAGGCCTGACTAATGTAGTCAGCCGTATTGATGGCTCGGGTCATCAAACTGGTGTACAAGTGTGTTAGATGAAATCCAGATCGGTTGTGCCGGTCATGACTGGTCAAATCCGGTTGAGAATCCTTGTTTATTGCCAAATAGCGGCCCACATGGTGCGCTTGCTGGTGTCCAGCATCCGTCAGGCGCGGGTCTGGCACACGAGGCGCATCTGATGATTGGTGTTTCGCCCAGGATGCGTTGTTTTCTGATTGTCCGTGTCGAATGAAGTAAAGTTGCATGTTTTTAAGCTTTTAGCTGATAGCTGCTAGCTGTTAGCTGTCAGCAAGTAGATTGTTTAAGACCGATAAGAGCTGCTGTGCGGCGGCTGTGGTTGATACTGACCCATTGATAACTGCTTTTTCGATTTCGGGCAACTGTTTTTGCACAGATGATAGATTGTAGAAAGCTTTGTGCAATTGATCAGTGATTAGGGTGTGCAGCCATTCGAGCTGTTGGTTTTGTCTGCGCGTGGTGAAGGTATTGGAAACGGCCGTTTCCTCCCGAAACCGCTCCACAACCTGCCACAACTCCGCAACCCCCTCACCACTCAGTGCCGATCCGGTGTGCGCCTGCGTCGTCCATCCCTCCGTTGCCGGCGTCAGGTAATGCAGGGCACGATTGTACTCTGCACGTGCAGCTTGGGCGGAAATTTTATTGTCGCCATCCGCTTTGTTGATCAGAATCGCGTCAGCCAATTCCACCACGCCTTTTTTGATGCCCTGCAACTCGTCGCCAGCCCCCGGCACCAGCAGCAGCAGGAAAAAGTCTACCATCGAACGCACCGTGATTTCACTCTGCCCCGTGCCCACCGTTTCGACAAGAATCACATCAAAACCGGCCGCTTCGCACAGCAAAATTGTTTCACGAGTTTTACGAGCCACGCCACCTAACATGCCGCCTGTGGGAGACGGCCGTATAAATGCATTCGGCTCATTCGACAGCTTTTCCATGCGCGTTTTGTCGCCCAGAATGCTGCCTCGGGTGATGCTGCTCGTCGGATCGACAGCCAGCACAGCCACCTTGTGGCCTTTGTTTGTGAGCATCACGCCCAATGTCTCGATAAGCGTACTCTTCCCCGCCCCCGGAACCCCCGTGATGCCCACACGAATCGAATTGCCAGTGTGGGGTAGGAGGTGTTTCAACACCGTTTGTGCAGTGTCAAAATGACGAGCAGCATTGCTTTCAATTAGCGTAATTGCACGTGCCAACACGGTGCGATTGCTGGCCAAAACGCCGTTTACGTACTCATCGATGGTGAGCTGCGTGCGGCGTGATGATGGCGGGGTGGAGGAAGCCGTATTATCCTCATCCATCCCATCATGCGACCCTGCTACACCTTTCATAATGTTCCCGGCAAATGCATCACCTGCATCTGGCGGTGTCCATTCCGGTTTCTTCGTTTCTGCCATACCCAAATTGAACCGCAAATGGCCAGATAGGGCAACCTCTAGGAAATTTTCGTTTTGACGTAACAGCAGTTTATATGATGCAGGAGATTATTCCATAGTAGAAGGTGCTGCGCATAGTTGTCGATGCGGAGGAGTTTGGGCAAAACAAAGAGATAATACCCTGGTCTCTGACAATGTTGACTGGTAACATTATACAAGCGTTTTAATCACCATATGCAAGGGAAGTTATTATGAACAAAATTGAACTGCGTGAGTCTTTGAAAAAATATTTTAACGAGTCGGAGCTTCGCAGCCTGTGCTTTGATTTATCCGTAAGTTATGACGCATTATCTGGTAGTGGTTTAGAGGACAAGACCAGAGAATTAGTTGGTTTTATGGAGCGAAGAGGCAAATTGAACAAGTTGATTGAGCGTCTGTTGGAGCTACGCCCTAACTTACCATCATCAGATATTAATAAATTCGCTCAGGGAAATCTTATTAATTTTCAAATTAAACAAGACTTTGAGCGAGCAGATATTGTGTATCTTTTAAACATAATTCAGCATATTATGGGTGATTCCCGAATAACTTTGCCTGATTCTCTCAAGGAAGAATTAAAATTCCCATCATCTGAAATTGATATTTTTGCTGAGGATAATAATAAGGTCAAAACAAATATTGCATATCTTTTAAACATAATTCAGCATATTATGGGTGATTCCCGAATAACTTTGCCTGATTCTCTCAAGGAGGAATTAAAACATTTTTTTACAAAGCAAAAAGTCTCCAAAGAATTGCATGACATATCAATGTTATTTTCAGAAATTGAAGAAATAATCTCTATGCATCCTTTGTTTTTAAGCAGGTACGATCTTGATACAGCTAAAGCAAAAATTCAAAAGATAAAGTCAAAACTATACTCTTTTTTTGAAAATGAGTTATTTGATTTGCCAAGCATATTTTCTGAAATTGAAGAAATATTATCTAAGAATCCGTCTAAATTGAGAAAGAGTGAACTTATTGACGCTCAACAAAAAATCCATCAAATAAAAATGAAGCTGAACTCTTTTCTTGAAAATGAGTAAATAAACTTGTTCATTTTCTCCTACATGTTGATATTGTAAGAAGCAAATTCTTAGAGAGGCTATGTGGTAAGGTGAGATTATCGATGGAGGCACTCGTGAAGCAGTGAGCTTACCGCATGAAACCTGCTGTTGCCAGTCTCTAAACTGTGCCAGCCACTTGCTTGCCACCAGTAACTTGCACGGTCTGGAGACTGGTGACAACCTTTTTAATGACTTTGGTAAATGCCTGAACATGTGGTAAAAGTTCACATCATAATTTTCATCAATGTTGCCAGTGGGATAGAGGGGGAATAAGGTGGCGAGGTACGGCGTTCAAGATGGTGTTGGGCTAGATGGCGGTGTTCGTATTCGGCTGAATTCAATTCGGCAATTGTTACCAGTCCACCCAAAAAGAAATCACGCTCCAGTTCGTCCTCTAGCAGCAGCAGCCAATCGACCACCAGTTCTGCTACCTTCATTTGCCGATCTGTTTCTACTGCCATTGTCAAAGCTTTGTTGTAGTGGGTTACGGCCGTTTCCCTATCCCCCCGATCCCGCGCAATATTCCCCAACACATTCAGCGGGTACGGCCAACCAATTTTGTCATTTAACTCAGCGTAAATTTCACACGCTGCCTCGGCCAGTTGCTGTGCCTCATCAAGTTCACCCGCTGCATAAAGCGCATCAGCCAGTGCCCCCTGTGTGTTGGCAACACCTCTTCTGTCATCCAGGTTGAGCCGCACCCCCAGACATTGGCGAAACAGTCTGATTGCTCGATCATACTCTCCCTGTGCCCGCGCAATATTGCCCAATGCATACTGACAAAGCAAAATGCGGCGCGTGTCTGCCAGCTCCTCAAAGATTTCCAAAGCGTCACCAACCATCGCTGCCGCACGTTCATATTCACCGGTAGCCGCAAAAGCGTGGAAGCTGTTGAAAAGACGATTGGCGTGTGCGTCAGGGTCCTGCGTCGGATCGCTGTCTGCCAGCAATTGATCAATGAGCGCTTGTGCGCGAGGGTAATCACCCGCTTTGATCACCTTTTGCACCAGGTTGCGCTGCCACAGGTCACGCAGGGCGGTGTCACCACTTTGCGCAATAACAGGTCGTGCTGCTTTCATTAAATCAATCGCTTCCGCAATACGTCCTTGCACATAAACAAACCAAGCTTGGCGCAGCAGTATATAACCATACACGGTAGCACGTTCATCACGAGCATTGCGCCAGTCCGCAAGTGCGGTTGCAGCTTTTGTAAAAAGGGTTTCGGCCAAGCCATACCAGTTGCGCCAATGATGGAACAATCCGAGCGGATAGTGTAAGCGGCCAAGTAAAGCTGCATCCTGCGCCGCCACCGCCAAGCGCCATGCCTGTACCAAATTAGCGTGATCGTGCCGCCACGCGTCCAGACTCTGTTCGACCATGCCGCGCCCAATCGCCTGTGCCCAATGACCGAATGTTTGAGCATAGTGATGGCAGAAAACGGCCGTAATCTCCTCACGATGTGGCGATTGCAGCCTTTCATCAACAAATTCACAGATGAGGGGATGAAGGGCAAAGCGATTATCGGGCAAGGGCTGGAGCAGCGATTTGGCGGCGAGATCACGCAGCGATGAGGCAGTAACCCCTACGGCCTGCGCCGCCTCGCTGTCAAAATCACCAACAAAAAGCGCCAATCGGGCCAACTGTGCTCGCAGCGGCTCAGCCAGCAGCTCCCACGAGTAATCAAAAGCTGCTCGCAGGCTGCGTTGACGCGGCGGCAGATTGCGCAGCGTCGTCTGTAGTGCATCGAGCGTCTGGGCTATTTGTTCCGCAATGGCTGCCACCGCTTGCGTGCGCGTATGGCCAGCAGCCAATTCGAGCGCCAACGGCACACCTGCCAGCAAATCACAAATACGGTCAATTTGCACTGTATCGTCAGATGACAACGGTTTGCCCCTGATACGAGCAGCGTGCTGGGTGAACAGCGTCGCGGCATCGGTTTGCAGACCGTCGAGTGTAATCACGCGTTCTTCGTAAAGCTGGAGCGACTCGCGTGAAGTGATCAACATCTGCACCTCGGGCGCACGCTGTAGCAGCAGTTCAACCAACTGCGTTGCATCGGGATGAGTCAGCAATGGTTCGTAATTGTCGAGCAGCAGTAGACATTCATGATCACGCAGATGGTTGGCGACGATTTCAGCGGGCGACTGCTTGCTTGCGGCCAACTGCTCACCAATTTCTAATGCATCGGCAATCGCCAGTGCCAACCCGTCAGGATGGTCGATACCGATGAGGGAGATGAAGATGATGCCGTTGCGTAAACGGCCGTTTAGCTCCCGCGCCACCGCCAACGCCACACGCGTTTTTCCAATGCCACCAATGCCGGTTAGCGTTACCAAGCGCGTATCAGGCGCGAGTAGGGCGGTTAAGGTGGTGGTGATAACGGCCGTTCTGCCCACCAGCGGCGATGGCTCAACAGGCAAATTGTGAGCACCAGGCGTGGCAGATCGCAGCCGCTCCGCCAGTTGTTGGGTCGAGCGCAGCGGCTCAACACCCAATTCATCCGCCAGAATTTGGCGACAGGTTGCGTACTGTTTCAACGCTGCGGAACGATCCCGGTTGCGCAAATGCAATTGCATTTTAAGTTGATGCGCCATTTCGTTGAGCGGGTCGAGCCGAACAAGTTGAGCAGCATATTGGAGGCCACTCGTCCATTGTCCGCTGTACAACGCATGACGAACGAGCTGTTGCAGCGCACCACTCGCGAGCGTGTGCAACCGTTCCTGCATCAGCAAGCGCCATGAATCAAATTCAGCCGAACTGCCCCGCACCGTAAATCCTGCCAGAAAATCCCCCCGAAATAGCTCTGCCGCCGCCGCCATTTGCGCAAAGATAGTCTTGTCCACACGGTGCGGCTGCTCGGAAAGCGGCATCAATGAACCTAGCTCTTTTTCAAAATGCGCGACATCAAAATAGTGCGGCTGACTATGGTCAAAGCCAACTACCTGCCGCGATATGGTCAGGTAGTCACCAGCCACACGTCGCACACGTGATAGCGAGGAGCGGAAATTGTGGCTGGCCTGTTTGGGATCACTGTTTTGCCATAGAAGATCGGTCAACATGTCACGGGGAATGGGGTCAGGATGAGCAATTAAGTAAACGAGCAGTGCCTCATCGACACGCGCTGTCAGCCGCTTTCGTTGGCCCTCTACTTCAATTGTCAGCCCCCCCAAGGCTCTAATTGTCAGCATATCCCACCTTCTTGATCATTTTTTGATCACTCAGATTGTAACGTAAATACGGTTAACTTTCAGCCTTTGGCTGTCAACAATTCAGCTATGAACTATCAAGCTTATCTTTTGCGAATCTGGCGCGATCCCGCGTCTAAAAAAGATGTTGAATGGCGCATCGTTCTGCAATCTGTGCAGAGCGACGAAAAGATTGTCCTGCACTCGCTGGAGGAGCTAATCCAGTTTTTACGTAAAAACTCAAAAGTTGAAATGATGACAGACAAACATACTCAAGGAGATTAAACGATATGCGTCCTACGAAACTATTTTTGATATTTTGTTTGCTGTTTGTGGTTGGTGGAACTGTGGCTTTGGCCGAAACGAACGCTCCCACCGCTGCCATCACCGTTAATTCAGATGGTGATGCAAACTATTTGCCCAGTGTTTCCTGCGTGGGTGCTAATGAATGCACGCTGCGGCAGGCGATTATGCTCTCGAATGGAACGGCCGCTAAAGACACAATCCTCTTCGACACCAGTGCTTTTTCCAATGACTTGGTCATCGAACCAAACAGCCCGCTGCCCGAGATCACCGACCATGTCACCATCGACGGCGTAACCGGCAATCCTGGTTCATGCCCGTCTAGCACCCAGCCCGCCGACTTAACGGTGACAATTGATGGCAGCAATGCCGGGGATTTCGTTGGCTCATTGGCGACTCCTGGGCTGCTGGTTAGCGGCCAAGATGTCACCATTAAGGGGTTGAGCATTGTCAACTTTAATGGTTCGGCGATTCGGATGGAGGGGAGTGGAATAACGGCCGTTTGCAATCACCTAGGCCTGCTGCCAAATGGCGTAGAAGCAGGCAATGGATTTGGCGTCTCAATGACAGACGGTGCAAGTCAGGTTGTAGGCGGCAGCTCACCAGCAGACCGCAACGTCATCTCCGGCCATACAACAGGCGTGTACGTCGATACCACCAGCTTTGCAGGCCGCATCATCCAGGGAAACTATATCGGCCTCAACCATACCGCCACTGCCGCAATAGGCAATTCTTATCGCGGCATCCACCATACAGGTGGAGACCTGATTGTGCGCGATAATGTAATTTCAGGAAATGGTGGCGTTTCAGGAACAAATGGGGTTGGCATCGAATCCCTCGCCTCAGCAGCTTCTATTACAATTGATGGCAACATCGTCGGCCTTGATGATACGGGCACTGTTCCACGCGGCAATGATAGTCATGGCATCAGTGCCTTTGCATCTGTTTCGATCATTACAAACAATATCGTTTCAGACAATGGGGGAAAGGGT
The DNA here is from genome assembly GCA_008501785.1 of Chloroflexota bacterium. The sequence continues at coordinate 743 of QQUD01001074.1, read as the reverse complement.
ATTAATGTTACCTCTGACAATGCGACCATCACCGGCAACACGGTTGGTCTGATGGCAAATGGCAGCACGGGGGCAGGGAATGATGAAAATGGCATTTACGTCTATGGCGACAATGCGTTGATCGATAACAATACCGTATCTGATAATTGGAGTACCGGCATCTATTTGAGCGGCAACAACACAACTGTTACCGATAATCGCATTGGCAGTTCCGCTGATGGCAACACGCCTCTCGGCAATCGTGGGGCAGGCATCTATATCAACTCAGCCTCAGGCATTCAGATTGGAGGCAGTGCCAGCGAACGCAACATCATCGTTGACAATGTGGGCGGCATTACCCTGAGCGGTAACGGTACCACAGGCGTTGTCGTAGAAGGCAACTACATTGGGGTGGGGGCCGATGGATCAACCGCGCTAGGCAATCAAATGCATGGCATCTCGATTGGAATCGGGGTGAGTGACAACGTAATCGGCACGGCCGCAAACAAAAATCTGATCGCTCACAGCAGCCTCAACGGCATTTTTGTATCGAATGATGCCGCCTTATTCAACAACCTGCGCCATAACATCATTTTTGACAATGGCGGATTGGGCATCGACTTAAGGGCACCTGGCGAAAGCTCTGGCCAGGTAACACCAAACGACCCCGCCGATGCAGATAGTGGCCCCAACAAATTGCAGAATTATATGGTATTGACTACGGCCGAATCGACCGGCCGCGTGGTTGGGGTGCTCGAAGGCAG
>QQUD01000185.1 GCA_008501785.1 Chloroflexota bacterium | reverse complement strand
GCTGTCAGCCGGAGCTGACGGTTGGCTACAAAAACCGGTCAATCTATATCAATTAAGGCAGGAAGTCGCACGCGTGTTGGAAATGAAACGGCCGTAACCACAATAGAAATCGAATCAAGAATTTCCACGCAAAAACGCGAAGGCGCAAAGGAGGGAACCTTAGCATCTTTGCGTGACATAAAATTAAATTTCGATGCTATCTCATTCAAAACAAGCCTGGATCAGGAGAACACATGACCATACATTCGAGCCGAGAAAACAACTTACCTCAAACACTCTTGAGTATTAAAAACCTCTCCATTAGGCACAAAATTTTGATAGCCTGCGGACTCGCTTTAGCAATTATGAGCGGCGTTACTTTCAGCGTTAACCAGCAAGTGACCCAAACCGCCGCCGACCAAAAAAACTTAGCAACAGCCCAATCCTTCTTCCAACAAATTGTCATTACCAGACGTTGGGTAGCCCAGCACGGTGGCGTCTATGTTCTCAAAACCCCAGGCGTAGAAACCAACCCATATCTGCTTGAAATTCCCGATCTGACTGTAGATATTACCGACACCCAAGGCCAAAATTACACCTTGCGCAACCCAGCATTGGTCACACGAGAACTCTCCGAAATTGCCACACAAGATGGTGCTTTTCAATTCCACATCACCAGCCTTAATCTATTAAACCCCAACAACATCCCAGATGCGTTCGAAACTGAAGCATTGAAAGCATTTGAAGCAGGCGAAGATGAAATCTGGTTATACCTCGACGAAGGTCCCCAACGCCAACTGCGCTACATGGCTCCGTTATATGTCGAAGAAAACTGTTTGCAATGTCATGGCAATCAAGGGTATACCATCGGCGATGTGGTCGGCGGGATTAGTGTCACTGTGCCTGCGGCGGCCAACCCTGTATCATCACAATTTGTTGTGGCTGGCAGCTGGGTGCTAGGAACTCTAATTATTTTGGGCATCTTGTATTGGGCATTAAACGTGACCGTCATCAAACCCATTGAACATTTACGCACGGCAGCCGGTGCGATTGCTGATGGCAACTACGAATATAAAATCACGGTAACAGCTCATGACGAGGTAGGTGTCCTGGGGCAAACTTATGAACGGATGCGCTTGCAGGTTAAAGATTATACACACTCCCTAGAAACGATGGTCTACCAACGCACGGCCGATTTGTCTCGTTCAGAAGAAAAGTATCGCAGCCTGGTGGAGCAATCAGGCGAGGCAATTGTGATGATGAATGATCAGGGGTTGGTTGTTGAGTGGAATGACCGGGCAGTTCAAATCTTTGGGTTGAGCCGGGAAACCATACTTGACCAACCTTTGACAGAAATGATTTTCCAGTTAATGTCAGATGATCAGCGCACGCCATCGATACAACAGCAAATTGGAAATCAGCTTTCAGAGTACTTAACCACACATCAAGCTCCCTGGTTGGGCAAGCGGTTTGAGTTTGCCGTTAAACGATCCGATGGCACAAATAGCATTGTGCAAATGGTCGTGTTTCCGATTAAAACCCAGGGCGGCTACTTGACAGGCGGAATTCTGCGCGACATTACTGAGCAAAAGGAATCAGATGCAGCACTGCGAGAAAGCAATGAACGTTTGAAAAAAGCGTTGACCGAATTGAAGGAAACACAGGCGCAGATGGTGCAGCAGGAACGGTTGGCAGCGGTTGGGCAATTGGCTGCAGGTGTCGCACATGACTTTAACAATCTGATGGCTACTGTCATGCTTCATGCAGAATTGATGATTTACGGGTCCGAGTTAACGCCGACGGATCAAGAACGAGCAGAGACGATCCGGCAGCAAGGGCAGCGGTCCGCCAATCTAACACAACAAATTCTCGATTTCAGTCGCAAATCTATCATGCAGCAGCAAGTTCTCGATATACATCCATTTTTGCAGGAAGTTGCAAAGATGTTATCTCGCACATTACCTGAAAATATTCTCTTTAAGTATGACGATCAGACAGATGACTTTGTTGTCCATGCCGATCCCACACGCTTGCAGCAGGCAATATTGAACCTGGTTATTAATGCACGGGATGCGATGCCGAATGGGGGCCGATTAGATATTGAGTTAGCACGTGTGCAGGTGGGGGATGATGGAAAACGGCCGTTTTCCACCCTAGAACCCGGAAATTGGGTACAGATAACTGTTTCCGACACTGGCACAGGCATCTCCGCTGACAATTTACCCCATATTTTCGAACCCTTCTTCACCACCAAAACGCCACAAGGCAGCGGGTTGGGATTATCACAAGTTTATGGCATTATCAAGCAGCATGGCGGCGAGATAAACGTTACCTCAAGCATCGAGCAGGGAACAACATTTAACTTGTTCTTACCCGCCTTGGCTGTGTCTCAACCAGAGCCAGCGGACAGTTTAGCATCTCAGCTAGCTGAGGGTCATGGAGAAACAATCCTGGTTGTTGAAGATGACGACACATTGCGTAAAGTGTTGGTTGATTCTTTGCAGATATTAGGCTATCACATTCTCAGTGCCCAAAATGGCCAAGAGGCACTGGCTATTTTCGGTCAGGCTGACCACGGAATTATGCTTGTCATTACCGATCTGATCATGCCTCATATGGGTGGCGTTACTTTATTAGACTCGCTGCGACAATTAGACTTGACCATCAAAGTTGTTGTCATAACCGGGTATATGGAAAAAGAGTTGGAAACAGACTTGCAAACGGCTGGCGTGGTTGGTTGGCTGCAAAAGCCATTAAATATGGAAAAGCTTAGCCAAGTAGTCGCGCAGGGGCTGTCAACAGACCAATAATCAGTTAGTCAAGATTGAACCAATCTAAATGGGCAAGGTATTTAATGCTAATTGGGTATTTTCTTTGCGGTCGCTGCGCCAGACAGATATACCAGGATACAAAACGGAATCCGGGAAAGCAAACCGCTTCACACCTCTATTGAGACAAACTTAGGGAAATCTTACCTGAAGCATATGAACTCAATGGATGCTTGAATCTGTCAATAACTTAACAATAATTAAATGAGCATTGTGTTTCTCCCCAAACTCGTGCTAGAATGACGCTGTTAACTCGATTCGCCTGCTGCTAAAAATCTTTACAGCATTACAAAAAATTAAATAAAAGAGAAAAAGTGACTGACATGAAGGTCGCGTTATTTTCATCCAGATTAACCAAAACAAAGAAAACTGAACGAGTAAAATTTTCTTGTTGCTCTTGGGCAAAACGGCCGTTTTCGTCCCAATGACACTTAATCACCATTTTACTCGCAGTCCAAAATAAACGATAGAAAAACGCAAACTAACTATTCTGCTTTAAGTTAAAAGTTTTGGTGGCCTTAGCGTCATATAAACCTACTCGAAAACAATATAAACGAACTGTTCAGATTTCCATTCTAGAGAAGTCTAAGCT
>QQUD01000030.1 GCA_008501785.1 Chloroflexota bacterium | reverse complement strand
GGGTGTTAAAGAGAATACAGGGGGGATTGTACATTATGGCTAGGGGCAGCGAGAGGCTAGAACTAGAGCTTGAGGAAGAAAGTATCTCCTCTAGCTCTAGCCCTGGCTCTAGCTCTTTGACCACCAATCGAGTGACCAGGCGACAGATTTTTCGATGCCTTGTTGTAATGATGTTTGCGGCTCGTATCCTAGTAAAGCGCCTGCTTTGGTAATGTCGGCCACGTAATGCGTGACTTCACCTACTTGCGAGGGTTCAATAGTCATGTCTGGTTTGATGCCGAGTGTGTCGCCGATGAAGTTTGCCATCGCTACGAGTGTATTGCCCTGGCCAAAGGCAAGGTTGATCGTGTGGTTATGCACCTTGCCCTGCACAAGCTGTTCGATGCCACGATAGACGCCGTTAACGCAGTCGTCGATAAAGGTGAAGTCCAAGGTTTTGTCACGGCCGTATACCGTAATCGGTTTGCGTTGGTTAATTTGACGGATGAAATGAGGGATGACACGCAACATGCGTTCGATGTCGTTGTCGTAACGGCCGTAAACATTGCTAAACCGAAACACCAGATAGCGCAGCCCATAACATTGCGCATAGGAGTAAATCAGCGCCTCGCCAGAAATCTTGCTGGCGGAGTAGGGGCTTTCGGTAAAGGCAAAGTTAGCAACCGATTCATCGGTAATGTAGCGATGAATATCGCCATACACTTCACGCGAACTGCTAAAAATAATTGGCAGATTGTTTTGCCGACAAAATTCCAATACGTTAAATGTCATTTGAATGTTTTCTAACGCCCGGTCTGGCTGCTGCACCAGTTCGTGAACCTTGGCGTGAGCGGCAAAGTGAACGACCAGGTCCAGATCTGCTGGGTAATCGGTATAACCAATGCCGTTTTGATAATGTCGGTATGGAATGCTTAAATCTTGCAGCAGAGTCGGGATTTGGTCGGTCCATGTGTTTTGTCGTTTATCGACACCAAAAACATAGTGACCTTGTTTTTGTAAAAATAGACCTAGATTTGTGCCAATTTGTCCACTGGAACCGGTGATTAAGATTCTCATATAAAATATCCCCTTTTAGTTGTACATGTGGGTCCTATTTTCAGGTGTTCACTGCAACCTGTCAATAAGCAGATAGAATTGTTTGTTCATTCGTATCGGTTCTGAAACAATGCTAAAATGGACGCATATGGCGAAAACAAATCATTCTCATGAAGGACAATCGACTGTAAACACGGCCGTTATTTCTACACGTGTCGTCCGGGCATTTATGTTTCCGATAGCTGGTGGGCTGATGTTCAGCACACTAGCAGGGGGGGTGTCTACCACAACGGGTGGTTCACAAGGCCCGTTGTTTGCTGGATTGAGCATTGTTGCCTGGTTTTTGGGGCTGCGCTGGTATGGATTAGTGGGCATGGGGCTGCGGGGCAAACGGCCGTTATTTGCTGGCATCGGTTTTGCCACGCTCGGTTGGCTTGCATTTTTGCTGTTCCGCTTCTTGTTTGTGGAAATTGCCACGCTAGAAAATGCTGGTGGGGGTGCATTTATGTACATCCTGCTGTTTGAAGCGTTTGCACTGCAAGTTTGGACATTTGGTACGATGTTTCACGCTATCTCTGATTGGCGGGGGCCGTTGACGGCGGCGGTAAGCAGCGGGATTGTGTTTGGCACGGCTGCTGCACTCTTATTTCAAGAATCATTTACAAGTAGTTGGGATGCCGTGATTTATTTTATGGTGTGGGGTGTGTTTTATGGCATTATTCGCCTGCGCACCGGCAGTATTTGGGGCATTATCACCATTCAAACGTTACAAACGTTTACTGGTTGGCTGGTGCTGCTGCCATTTATGCCACCAGATGGTGCTCAATTACGGCCGTTTTACCTCCTCACTGCCGCCGCCTACCTCATCTTTATCTGGCGTCTCTGGCCCAAAGTCGAAGAAGATTACAGAGTGTAGTCGAGTAGTCGTTAGTCAAGTAGTCGAGTAGTCGCTTGCTTCTTGACTACCAGACTAAAGACTACCAGACGACAGGACTAATTTTATGACTCAAATTGAAGTAAAAATAGATGATCGTTTACGGTTGGTAACGGCCGTTCTCGCGGCCAGTGAGTGGCCTGACCTTGAACAGAAGGAGCGCACTCACGCGGTTCATCCTCATGCAAAATTTACGCGGCAGGCAATGCGTGCATTTACCGGGTCGGATGCTGTTTATAGGCTTAACGAAGCGTTACTAAATGGCGTATCCCTCGATGATTTGTTTAGTGCGGCATTGCGCTGTAGCTGGTCAGATTTTACGCTCGCTGAATCGCTGCCGCGTATTGTGCAGGTAGAAAACTGGGTGCAAAATCTTGCCAAATTTGTGACAGAAACAAAAATTGTCGATACATTTTGGCAAGAACATCAGGTCGTTTGGGATGAATCTGTGAATGAGTTGGCAACAATTTTTAAGGACAGCCCGCTGCCAGATTTTCTAGCACAGCTTCTTCATCAGCCTGTTGATAAAACAATCGTGGTCATGCCCACATTAGTTTATCCGGCATTGCACCCCGTTCTTGCAACATCAGAAAAATCATTGACGCTGGTGCTGCCTCCACCGATTGCGGTTGGTGAATCTCCCCCCTGGCCTTATGGCGAAGACCCCGGTTGGGTTGTGGCACGCACCAGTGAGCGCTTGTTGTTTCATCTGTTAGCCGAAAAATTGGCTCCACTAACACAGCCTGAACAAGAAACCATCGTCCGTGCGGCCATCACCTTATGTCTGGAACAATCATTTGATGAATTCGAAGCGCAAGCCTATTTACTACGCAGTAAAAAAGCATTCAAACTACCCCGACTCCCAAAGATGGTCGAAACGCTGCGTGAACTGTTGCCAAAAGGTGGTTTACCTCAAAAACTTAAAACATTATTTTGATCAGTTTTAATGCAAAGTAAAAACATCTTTTCTTTCCTTGCATCTTTGCCCCTTTGCCCCTTTGCATTAAATTCCCCTTGGAGGAAAAATGCCCCACGAATTTATTCTCACACGTATTGAAAATCGCGTTGGTCTTGTGCAACTCAATCGGCCCAAAGTGCTGAATGCATTGAATCGTGGCTTGATGGCTGAGTTGATGGATGCGCTTGAGCAATTTAATCGTGATGCGGATGTTGGAGCGATTGTGATCAGTGGCAATGAGAAAGCGTTTGCGGCGGGTGCAGACATTAAAGAAATGGCAAATGCATCACCCGTTGATATGCTTGACAATCCGTTTATTGATTACTGGGATCGCTTGCGCAAAATTGGCAAGCCGGTGATTGCGGGCGTTTCCGGTTTCGCGCTGGGGGGTGGCTGTGAATTGATGATGGCGTGTGACATGGTGATTGCCAGGGAATCAGCCAAATTGGGCCAACCGGAAATTAACCTTGGC
>QQUD01000153.1 GCA_008501785.1 Chloroflexota bacterium | reverse complement strand
TGGATACACAAAGCTTAAACAACGCGCTCATTCCCCAGGATGATTGGTACACGATTATTGATCTGGTGACACAAAGTGTAGACAGTCCACACAGCAAGCGAGCTTACAGCCGCGCTCTTATTGATTGCTTGGAATGGTATGATGAAAACGGCCGTTCTGGTTTCACTAAAGCCACCATCAATGCTTACCGCGAAAAGATATTACAAGCAGGTAAAAGTCGCAGCAGCATCAATCAAGCTTTGTCTGCTATACGAAAGTTGGCGACTGAAGCGGCTGATAACGGACTGGTCCCCCCCACCCTGGCTTATGGTGTGGAACGGGTGAAAGGGGTAAGGCAGGAAGGTGTCCGTGCGGGAAATTGGCTGACCAACGAGGAGGCCGAAAAGTTGATTAACACACCCATTTACCGCTGGCGGCAGAAAGAAATGCCAGCTTTGAAAGCCGTTCGTGATCAGGCGATTTTAGCGGTGATGATTGGCACAGGGTTGCGTCGGGCCGAAGTAGCAGGTTTAACCTGGGAGCAGGTGCAGCAGCGGGATGGTCGCTGGGCCATTATTGATCTGATCGGCAAACGAGGACGGGTGCGCTCTGTTGGCATGCCCCCCTGGGTGAAAATGGCTTTGAATGGATGGCGTGATGGCTCTGGTTTGGATAACGGCCGTATCTTTCGCGCTCTCAATAAAGACGGGCAGCTAGCCGGTAAAGTCAAAACGAAAGGTGGTGACCACACCGACGGCAATTTGACGCCACAGGCTATCTACAATGTAGTAAAAGAGCATGTACTCGCTGCCGGGCATATAAATAGAAAGGGCAGCGCGACACTTGCTGCCCATGACTTACGACGTACAGCGGCGGCGCTGGCGCTGAAAGGTGGCGCGGATTTGCGTCAGATTCAGCAGATGCTGGGCCATGCCAGTATCACGACCACCGAGCGCTATCTGGAACCGATGCGCAGTTTACAAGTGACCGCCAGTGATTTTATTCAGATTGAATTAGCCTTGGCTAATTAGCGTGGAGGGCGATTGGACTTGACTGAATCGACAATGCGTTTTACATCATCCATTCTTGGCATTATGCCGCTTGTGTAGAGACGGGCCAATTCATCCCGAATTATCATGCGTGGAATGCCCAACAGCTCCAGAATCGCCTGACAAGCAGCAAAACAGACGCCGTTATCAGGATCGTTTTCTAGCGCACTGCGCAAAGCATAGTCAGGCCAGTCGCTGTGCAAAGCCAGCATTTCAGCCGCCTTGATGCGCAACTGTCGATCCGGATCATGCTGCAATACCCCCCGAATTTTATCTAGCGCCACCTCATTCCCCATCAAGTCATAGTGCAACCCTACCAACACAAGGCACTGCGCCCGCCACTCTTGTCGCTGATCTTCCAAGCAGTCAAGGAAAAAGTCTAGTGCTGGTTGATAATGTGCATTAACCAGTTTTCTAAGCGATTGGGAAACCGCATCAGGCGGTACGCCCATTTGGCGAGCGGTTTTCACTTCGTCTAACAAGTGTTTTAAATCATGCTCATTCATTGTTTGGCTCTTTCAAGCTTAATGTTCCCTTCTGAATCCCTTCATAATCTAAATTATTACAAATTGGAATTTTTTAGAGTTTCATTCTTTACTTATCTACCCGATATGCGGCCTTACCTTTCGGCTATTTTATGAGACTTGGTTTTTCGTATGGTATAATTTCATCTTTTTTTACTGCAAACCAGTCAATGGTTGTTCCATCATCCTTAAAGAACTCGACCTCAAATGCTTCATTATTGTATACTTCTAATACAATTCCTAGAGAACCCTCCAGTACACCCTGTTTTTCATAACGATTCGTTACTAATTGTACGATTGTGTGAGATGTAATTGTCATTTTTAACCCTTTTGGCTAAAGTTTAAGCGAAACCAGTAAACGGTGTAGTTAATTTTAGCGTTCCGTTATCCTCAAGAATCCAACCTGTTTTTAACAGCTTTCCTCTTAATTCAATTATAATTGTAAAACGTTGTCCATATTGATCCCCTCGACCTATCACATAATCTTTATTATCAAATTTGGTTCTCACTTGCTCAATATAAATTTCACAAAGCTCGGTTGCATCTTCTTGATTATTAGGACGAAAACCCAAAGTTCCTAAAAAGATCTTATCCTTCCCCGTCTGATGATCAGGCACAAGTACATACTCTGAAAATTTTCTCACATCTGCCGTGATTTGTGAGGCGACCCAGTCTTGATCGTCATTTTTTGTTGTACCTTCAGTGTCAATTTTTGCCCTCTGAATTGCATAATTGTAATCCCAACTGTCTCCGCCATCGACAACATTAACAGATGCAAAAATTGGATGTTTTTGTTTAACAGCAACAGCGACCATTTCCGCGTCTTGTCTTCCAATCTTGCCATTTTCTGCGTAGTTTGATTCTTCTATTGAAAAATCAGCTAAACCTGCAGATAAACTATCCTGTTGATCTTCATTGAGGTTTTCTTCCTGTTGACCTTCTTCGCCAAAGCCGAGGGTATCGCCGACGCGATCGACGCCGCCTTGGATGAGAGCTTGGACGCGGGCGATGATGCGACGCAAGAAGCCAGCAACGGCTTGGACAGGGCCGGAGTTGAAGACGGCGTCTAATGCGCTGTCTACCATGCCTTGTACGCTTTGGATGATTTCGCGTACGCGGTCGCTGATGCCGCCTAAGCCGAGGAGTGAAGCCAGGAAGCTGATGGCGACGGGAACGGCACGGGCCAGCGCTTGCTCGATGAAGTTGGCGGCGGCGCTGATATTGCCTTGAGCAATAGAGGCGACGGAATCGATAACGGCCGTTACCAGCGCCACAATCTGCTGCCCCCGTTCGACAAAGAACATGATCACGTCGTAAATCATCATACAAGCGCGGACAAAGGCACTGGCCGGATTGAACAGGCTCATCACCCAGGTGATGCCCGCTCGAATGACCCGCTCGGTGATGAATTCGGTAATTTGGCCAAAGATCATCTCTTTCAAGTTGCTGAGATGCCCGCTGATGATGCCCCATAACTGACCGAAATCCCCTTCCATAACAACCTGGATCATCTCAACGACGCCCATTAACATGCCCATATTGTCTTCACCTACAAGTTGAGTTAAGCCATGTTCGGCTAATCCGGCCAACCCACCTTCCTGGTAAATGCCGATGAGTTCCTGGATTGTGTCCCAGACGCCCATGATGTCAAACCCGAACAGATTGCTGACGCGCCCAATGATGCTTTCAAAGGACAGCCCCATGACTTGCATTACAAGTTGGAAGATGCCAGCCAAGTCCCATGTCTCTGGCAGCTCAATTCCAGCTTCTGTGAGTGCTCCGGTGAGCCAGCCGATTAACCCTGATTGTAAATGCTCACCGATATTCGAAAGGAAATTTTCCAGGCCT
>QQUD01001110.1 GCA_008501785.1 Chloroflexota bacterium | reverse complement strand
TGGAAGCAGGAAACCAATCAGCCTCCGCGTTACTCCTATTTGGGGGCGGCTCTTACTTTTTGGATTGATTCCAGCGATATGGAAACAGTGCGCTGGGAAAATCCGCATGTTGATAATGGCATTATCACGAATGATGGCAACAACAATTTAGTTGTGCATGATCCGGCGCTGAATCCCTGGCAAGGAACGCTGTTGGCGGTGCGGATTGTGCGCATTTTTTCGGTTTTGTTGGGGGCTGCGACGGTTTATTTGACGTATCACATTGCGAAAATGGTTGCGCCGGACCGGTCTGAGGTTGTGTTGGGGGCAACGGCCGTTACCGCTTTCACTCCCATGTTTCTCTTCATCAGCGGTGCGGTTAACAATGATAATTTGATTGTGCCGCTGGCGGCACTAGCTTTATTGATGATGATAAAGGTGGTGGGGGGAGAACAATCAACAATCAACGGGCAACAGTCAACGGACAACGGATCACGGATCACGGATTACGGATTACCGCTTACTGTTTACTGCTTACTTCTCGGCATCGTCATTGGTCTGGCTGCGTTGACGAAACTGAGTGGTATTGGTTTGCTGCCGTTGGCGTGGGGGACGTTGGTGATTGTGGGGTGGCAACGGTCGGAGAAGGATGGGAGGGTTACGGCCGTTTTCCGCATCATGCTCAAAGCCTCTCTCCAATTTTTGCTGGTGCTGCTGCCGGTGCTGCTAATTGCAGGCTGGTGGTATTGGCGCAATGTGCAGTTGTATGACGATTGGCGCGGCTGGACGGCGTTTATTGCCGTGCTGGGCCAGCGGGCGCATCCGGCATCACTGCGCCAGCTTTGGGCGGAACGCTGGGGGTTTATGCTCTCGTTTTGGGGTTTGTTTGGCGGCGTCAACATCCCGATGTGGACGTGGATTTATCATGTTTTGAATGCAACGGTGGTAGCTGGCGTCGTTGGATTTGTTGTGTATGTGGGGAAGGAAATTCGGAAGGGGCAAGGGGCAAGGGGCAAGGGGCAAGGGCATCTACTCGCGACTCGCAACTGGCAACTCGCAAACCTCTTTAACCTCGTTGAACATTATTTTCCGCTGGTGATTTGTTTGTTGTGGGCGGGGGCTGTTGTGTACGGCATTGTGGATTGGGCGACGATTACATGGTCGTCGCAAGGGCGGCTGGTGTTTTCGGCGCTGCCTGCGCTGGCGACGCTGTTGGTGTTGGGGCTGGTGGGGTGGATGTCGGCGCGATTGGCACGGCGCGTAGTGCGAACTTTGGCTGGATTTATGTTTGTGATTGCGGCGCTGGCTCCGTTTTTGTGGATTCGGCCCGCGTACCAGGCTGGACAATTTACTGCACCCTGGCTGGTACCACAATCGATCAATGCTAATTTTTCGGACAAGCTGATGTTGTCACGGTTTGAAGTTGGCAAAACGGCCGTTTCCCAAAACAAAACCAGTTACTTGCCTGGTGACACGATAGATTTGATGCTGCACTGGGATGTGCAGGAAGCGATGTCAGAAAATTGGAGCGTGTTTGTGCATTTGAACGATCCAGTGTTGGGAAAGCCGGTGGCACAGCGGGATATGTTCCTCGATCAAGGGCTGCGCCCCACATCACTGCTGCAAGCGGGGGAGACGATTTATAATTATTATGAACTGGGCATTCCGAAAACGGCCGTTTCACCTGCCGAATTAGAACTGTTTGTCGGGTTGTACAATTTCCAAACGGGCGAACGGCTACCGTTGGACGATGGCCGTGATGCCATTTTGCTGGATCGGTTGACGTTAGAACCTGCTCCAGGTGATTACCCTAATTCAGTGAATGTTAATTTTGAAGACGAACTGCAACTGTTGGGCTTTGATGTGAATCCGCGTCGAGTGCAGCGGGGCGAACCGGTGACGTTGACGTTGTATTGGCAAGCGAAACGGCCGTTAACGACCGACTACACCTTTTTCGCTCAGGTCGTGGACGATGATACAACACGTTGGGCAGCACATGACATGGCTCCACCTTCACCTACTTCAACCTGGGCAGAAGATGAGGTGCGATCAATCACATTGACGCTCACACCTGATGATGAAACGCCGCCAGATGTGTATCCGATTATTATCGGAATGTACACAGTGGTGGATGGGAACTTTGAACGGCTGCAAATTATTGCGGAAGACGGCAGACCTACTGATGATTTTTTGATGTTGACGTTGTTGCGGGTGGAATAAAGGAAAATAATGAATTGTGAATAACGAATAATGAATTGTGAAGTAAGAGACCTCATTCACAATTCACAATTCATTATTCATTATTTTCTTCTATAATTTTAGCTATAATTTTAGAAGGAAGACAATTGGATGAGTGCATTTCCAAAACGAGATTCTAAAACGACCAATCTAGCACAGTCGCCATTGGCTGTGGGGATTTTGGTGGGGGTAACGGCCGTTCTCTCCGGTCTCATTCTTGCTTATGGCGGTCCAATTGCGGCGTTGGCCTTATTGGTAGCTGGTATTGCGGCTTATGTGGTGCTGCGTGACATTGAGATTGGCTTTTGGGGTGTGATTGCGGTGGTGTGTTTGCTGCCGTTTGCCACGCTGCCGTTTGACATTGGCGTGACGCCGACCTTTCTTGATGTGGCGCTAGGGGCTGTTGTGGGTATCTGGTTTTTGAGTATTGTGACCGGGCGCAAACGGTCGATTATCAATTCGCCAGTTACCTTGCCGCTGATTCTTTTTATTTTGGTTGCCATCTTTTCGTTTATTTTTGGATTGGCAAATGGACCACTGACGCCCACACTGCTGCGCAAATTTGTTGAATTGCTGCTGAGTTTAGGCTTTGTGATCATCGTAATTGATTATTGTTCGACATGGGAGCGGTTGGAGCGGTTGGTGAAGGTGGTGCTGCTGGCGGGAGCTGGTGCGGCATTCATCGGCATTGTATTTTGGGTGCTGCCAGAAGAGTTGACAAATGAGATTTTGAATGTGATGACCCGACTCGGCTATCCAGGCGGCTGGGTGATTCGTTACATTGAGGAAAATCCGGCGCTGGCGGAGCGGGCGATTAGCACGTCGGTAGACCCGAATGTGTTGGGAGGCTTGCTGCTCATGATTGGGGCGTTGGCGGGGCCACAGTTGGTGGCGAAACGGCCGTTATTTCCTCGCTGGCTCACAGTTGGGCTTGTTGGCATCATCTTTGTCTGTCTGGTTCTCACATTTTCGCGTTCGGCTATGCTGGGACTCGCCGCAGGCTTAGGATTTGTGGCTGTCATGCGTTACCGGCGCCTGCTGCCCTACATGCTCGTTATCGGGCTGTTGATTTTGTTGTTGCCATTTATGCAGGAATATGTGGCCCGATTAGCCGAAGGATTTCAGGGCCAAGATTTGGCCACCCAAATGCGCTTTGGCGAATACAAAGATGCAGGGCGGCTGATT
>QQUD01000631.1 GCA_008501785.1 Chloroflexota bacterium | reverse complement strand
ACCGTGTAATGATTACGTCAATATGATCATTAGAATTGTTTCCATTTAACAATCATGCATGATTGTCATGCCTGCGAAGGCAGGCATCTATCTTTATTGAAGGGGTGGATTCCCGTCTGCACGGGACTGACAAGAGCAGAGGAAGGCTAGCAATGCACATTTTAGTTGTAAACCCAAATACCAGCTTAGAAATGACCCAAACAATCCGGGAGGCGGCGCAGGCAATCGCTGGCGACGGCGTGGTTGTTGACGCCATTTACCCTGACTTTGGGCCAGAATCGATTGAAGGTGTTTATGACGAAGTGGTAAGTGCTTATTGGACAGTTGATAAGGTCATGTCTATCGCTGACAAATATGATGGGTTTATTTTAGCCTGTTTTAGTGCGCATCCAGCCATTGGTGCTTTGCGTGAAGCTTTAGCCCAACCGGTGATGGGTATCATGGAAGCCTCTATCTTGCATGCCCTGCCACTGGGCAGCAAATTTAGCATCGTCACTACCTCCCCGCGCTGGCAGCCGCTGCTGGAAGAGGGTGTTCATGTTTTGGGCGTGGGCAGCCGCTGTGCTTCTGTGCGCAGCTCTGGGATGGCTGTCCTTGATTTGGAAGAACTACCGGAGGCTGAGGTGCGCAATCGTCTTATTGCCGAGGCAAAACGAGCCGTTGAGGAAGATGGCGCTGAGGTCATTTGCCTGGGCTGTGCGGGCATGGCCGGGCTTGAAGAGGGGATTCATGAGGAAACGGCCGTTCCCGTCATCGACGGCGTACGTTCAGCGGTTGCATTGGTGAAAAGCCTAATTGAAGCTGGCGCACAAACGAGCAAACGCAATTTGTATCGCCCGGTTGATCGCCGTCCGGCAAATGGATTGCCATCGGGCATTGCGAAAGGGTATGGAAATTAACCGTGAAACCCATTCGCGTCCTTATTGCCGATGATCATCCCGTTGTGCGGCGCGGTATTATCTACCTCATTGAAGCCAAACCGGAGCTAGAACTGGCTGGGGAAGCGAAGGATGGCCTGGAAGCTGTCGAGAAGTACGGGCAAACCTGTCCTGATGTGGTCTTACTCGATTTGATAATGCCGCGCATGGATGGCTTACAGGTCGTCAAGCAGATTAAAGCGCAGCATAAAGAAGCGCAGATTGTGATTGTCACCAGCTTTGGTGAAGATGAAAAGCTGTTTGCCGCCATCAAGGCAGGTGCCTTAGGCTACCTGCACAAAGATGTTTCGCCTGATATGTTGGTAAAAACGGTGCAGAATGTTTATGCCGGGGGAGCCAGTCTGCATCCAACCATTGCCCGTAAATTGGTGCGCAATCTGGCAGGCCGGGACAGTGGCCAATGCCAGACAACTGAGCGTGAGATGGATGTGGTACGCTTGGTAGCTCGTGGCTTTTTGATTCCAGACATTGCCAGCCAGTTTGAAGCAAGCGAGCATGATATTCATTTGTGTATCCGAAATTTGCTAAATAGGGTACATCAGGTAAACGGTTCAGATACGGCCGTTTCCGCCACCACCCCCAAATAATCACCCCCAAATTCTTCTTTTCAACCCCCTTTTTTCAAACTAAACATTTGTTATAGATCGACTAAACAATTGCATAGTGCAGGTGTTTGGAAACGGCCGTTTTGCATACCCAAAAATACGATAACCGCCAGATGTGTGCCATTTGTATAAATGATACGATGGAGTCACTAGAGATTGTGACAATTTGCACAAACAGTCCTGAGTGGCAAACCCCCATTTGTGCAGTGTAGAGAAGAGTCATTCCTGGGAGGTGACTATTAGACATAATCAATTTTAACTTTGATGATGATAGATGTTTAGACTCAACGAAATTCAACTCGGAGGAGTACATAATGAAACGCTTTTTTTTACTATTGACTATCCTATTATTGGTTTTAGCAGCCTGTTCATCAGGAGAGACTGAAACACCGGCCGATGCTGGTGAAACAACCGATACAACGACAACCGAAGTCGAATCAAGTGACCAGCCAGCAGAGGCTGTTGATGTGATCAAAGTTGGTGCTTTGTATCCGCTGACCGGCCCTGATGCCGGTTGGGCTGGCGATCCTTATATCAAGTCCCACCAAATGGCGATTGACGAAATCAATGCCGCTGGTGGTATTTCCTGTTTGGGTGGTGCACAACTTGAATTGGTAAAAGGTGATACAGAAGGTACGGCTGAAGCTGGTAACTCTGAAATGGAACGTCTGATTACACAAGAAGGTGTTGTTGTCGTCATGGGTTCGGCCCTTAGCGGCACAACCGTTCCGGCATCAGAAATTGCTGAGCGGAATGAAGTTCCTTACATTGTCCCTAATGCGCTCGATGGCACGATTACAGATCGTGGCCTTGAGTATGTGTTCCAAACCGTATCCACGCTGCAAGGGTGGGGTGCTGACGATGCTGCTTATGCCAAAGCGCAGGGTGCGCAAACGGCCGTTATCACAGTTCCTAACTTCTCCTTCGGCGCTGAAGTAGAAGAAACCTGGAAACATGGTATCGAAGCCGAAGGCATCGAACTGCTCGAAAGCTTCACCTACGATGGTGGCGCTCAAGATTTCACCGACACCATTTTGCGTGTAAAAGCGGCCGATCCCGACGTATGGTTCGTTCTCGGCAACAATCAGGCTCCTCTGATGGCCAAACAAGCCAAAGAGCAAGGCTTTTACCCCAAGATGGGTATGATTTCCCTCGGTTCTGGCTTTGGCAGCACCTTCTTCCTCAATGAAGCAGGCGTAGGCGTCGCTGATGGCATCATCGTCACAGGCGACTTTGCTCCAGTGAGCGCCTTGAATGTAAGCGAAGACCTGAAGGAAACATTTAAAGATTACACTGGCCAAGAACTAGGTGGCACCTACAATACAACTTACGCTTCAACTTGGCTCTTAGCCGATGCGTTGGAAGCAGCTTGCTCCACCGATCCAAAAATCTTGGCAGAAACACTCCGTACCACCACCTTCACCGATGGCGAAGGCAAATGGGGCTTCCAATGGCCAGAAGCTTCCTTTGATGATCAAGGTCGGTTAGAACAAGCGGCAACCGTCATTGCTCAATGGCAAGATGGCCAAATGGTAGCAATCTGGCCAGAAAATTTGGCCGCTGCTGAAGCTGTTTGGCCTGTGCCCGGTTGGGATGAAAGAGATGGCGCGTTAACTGGCGAAGTTATCGAACAGCCTGAACCAGAACCGGCCGCCGGTGTGATGAGTATCCTTGATAGTGCTGAAGTCAGTGAAGCAGCTCTCGCTTCTGACTACTCGCAGGCTATTTTGGCCGATGCAGCAACAGTTGTTGACACATCCGCATTTGAGAAAGATGGCCCATACGTTATTGCTGTATCGCAGCAAGATGCCAGTAATGGTTGGGGTAATACCTACAATGTGACCATGTCGGCCTATGGCGATCAGCTGCTAGCTGATGGCATCCTGGCTGAGCCTTTGTTGACCGCAGTCACCAATGACGCGAACCAACAAATCAGCGACATCGAAAACTTTATCGAACAACAACCGGACGCAATTATCGTCGAACCACTTGGCCGCGCTGCCTCCACAACCGTTATCAAACGCGCCATCAACGCTGGTATCCCGGTGATTCTTTGCGCCAATGGCATCGAAGGTGACGATTTCACCTCCCGTGTAGATGTTGACTTCTACGAAGTCGCCTACAAGTCAGGTGTTGGTTTGGCTGAACTGATGGGTGGCGAAGGTAAGGTTGTTGTCTTCAATGGTATTGCTGGCGTAGACTCCACCGAAACTTGGCAAGCAGCCGCGTTGGACGCATTTGCCCAATACCCTGGTGTTGAAGTGATTGCAACCGAATATGCCCAATGGAACATTGCGACTGCCAAACAAAAGATGGAAGCCATCATGGCTGCCAATCCAGAGATTGACGGCGTTTGGGCCGGTGGGGGCGAGATGGCTCTCGGTGCTGGCTTGGCCTTCGAAGACGCTGGCGTTGAACCACCTAAGTTTGCAATGGTTAACGTTCCCAACGGTTTCCTTCGTTTAGCTGAACAATATGATTACGAGTTTGTTGGTGCACCGGACCCGCCTTCAATGGCCCGGTACTGCCTCCAAACTGCTGTTGACGTTTTGCAAGGTAAAGAAGTTACCAAGTTCATCAGCCTTCGCACCTTAATGGACGGGGCTGATCCATACGATAACACAGACTTTGTGCAATGGTAT
Source organism: Chloroflexota bacterium (assembly GCA_008501785.1). The sequence goes on along the minus strand of QQUD01000631.1, from coordinate 9,035 downwards.
GTGCCTGAACTAAACGACGACTTTATCCCACCGGCAACTGTCGAAATCGAACATTACGTTGCTGGTGGATTCGAACGTAAATAGTTAAATTGTAGAAGACTCCTTGTTTTATTTCCTGCCAAGTTACTCAACTTGGCAGGAAATATTTTTCACCTTTTGTCAAGAGTTAAGCCTCTATTCCTATCCCAAAAAGCAGGATACCCCAATGACAGAAAGTACAAATATTACTCATTCTTCAGACACGATTCTCTCCCTGAATAACATACAAAAAACTTTTGGCGGTATTCATGCACTGTCGGGCGTGTCTTTTGATCTCAAAGAGGGAGAAATTCATGCGCTCGTTGGTGAAAACGGCGCTGGCAAATCGACATTGATCAAGACTATCACGGGTGCTTATGCGCCAGATGGCGGGTCAATCAATATTGGGGGCGTTGAACACGACATGTTAACACCCAACCAGGCACGACAATTGGGTGTAGGTGTTGTTTATCAAGAATTCAACCTTTTGCCAGACATGCCAGTGGCTGAAAACATATTTTTAACGAACCCACCAATGGGACGTTGGGGACTGATTGATACAAAAAAACGCGCTCAACAAGCGTACACATTGCTTGAACGCTTGGGCGCACATAAACACATTAATCCCAATGCCCTGGTGAAAGACCTCACTGTTGGCGAGCAGCAAATTGTGGAGATTGCTAAAGCTCTCGCAATTAAAGCCCGCATTCTGATTATGGATGAACCATCGGCTGTGCTGCCCAGTCGTGATATGGACCGTCTTTATAAAGTCGTCCACGCTTTGCGCGATGAAGGCCACGGAATTATTTATATTTCACACCGGTTAAACGAGATTTTTGAGCTTGCCGATCGGGTAACTGTACTTAAAGATGGCCAAACTGTAAACACGAAATTGATCACGGAAACAGATGAAGACGACCTGGTTCGGATGATGGTGGGTCGTGAGTTAACTGATATGTACCCACCGATAAGCACCATTGAACCAGGCGAAGTTTTGCTTGATGTAAATGATTTGTGTATCGAAGATACTGTCTTTGATATTAACTTCCAAGTACGGGCAGGTGAAGTGGTTGGCTTGGCCGGATTAGGCGGCAGTGGCCGCACGACGATTTCTCGCGCTCTGGTTGGGTTGGCTGAGATTAATTCTGGCGAGATTACTTATTTCGGGCAGGCAGCGCGTATGACACCCGCATCGGCCGCACGGGCTGGCGTTGTTCTCATTCCAGAAGATCGCAAGGCTTTTGGCTTGATTTTGGACCAAAGTAATCGATTCAATATCACATTACCTAACCTGCCGCAGTTAGAACGCTGGAAGATGATTTTAAAACGAGATGAATGGGATCCGGTCATTACCGCGATTGACGACTTGGGGGTTAGACCATCCAATCCAGAACTCAGTTCAGGAAACCTAAGCGGTGGTAATCAACAAAAGGTTGTGTTGGCAAAATGGATTATGGCCCGCCCCAAGGTGATTGTTTTTGATGAGCCGACGCGTGGGATTGATGTAGGGGCCAAAGCTGAAATCTATGCCCGGATGCGGGAAATTGCACAGCAAGGGGTTGGAATTATTATGGCCTCTTCGGATTTGCCTGAAGTGCTGGGCATGAGCGACCGGGTTTTGGTGCTGCACGAAGGTCGCATAGCAGGAGAGCTTTGCCGCGAAGAAGCTTCGGAGGAAGCGATCATGAAGCTGGCAACGGTTGCTCATGAGAATGGCGCTTCTGCTTAGGAACAGGGGGTTTATTAAACCCCAAACTTGTCATACCTGCGAAGGCAGGTATCCATCTTTTCTAAGGAGTGGATTCCCGCCTTCGCGGGAATGACAGCATCAAATAACGAGAGGGTGAACTATGGCTATGACTTATGCAGACACTCAGGAAAGCAGCGGCTCACAATCGCAGCGATGGTTAGCATTTGCGCGTAACAATGCTGCAATTTTGCTGATCTACCTCTTTATTTTTCTGCTGATTGGGACAGGGTCGTTTTTTTCGGATCGATTCCTGACCGCATCAAATTTGCTGAACATTATGCGGCAGTCGATTGTTTTGGGGCTGTTGGCGATAGGACAAACGGCCGTTTTGCTTACCGGCGGTATGGATATTTCTCAAGAAATGGTAGCTCGGCTTGTTGGCCTTGTGGTGGCGACCCTCTTTGCCGCTACCGGCAGCAATCCGACGATGATCTTACCACTGTTACTGTTGGGTACGACGATTGGGGTCATCCTGGGATTGTTTAATGGCTTTTTGATTACTCGCACGCACGCAGTCCCATTCATTATCACCTTTGGCGTTGCCTTTCTTTTGCGGGGGATCAACCTGGCAATTTCAACAACGCCCATTCGCGGGGTTCCTGATGCGTATTTGACCGTTTATGATGCCAAGATTGGCATCGTGCCTGTCAATGTCATTGTGATGGCACTTGTTTGGTTGGGCGCCTGGTTATTTACCACTCGTTCCCGTTTAGGGCGCAATATTTTTGCCGTTGGTGGTTCGGAACGAATCGCCAAACTTTCGGCCATTCGCGTGAACCGAACGCTGGTGTGGGCCTACGTACTCAGCTCTGCTTTTGCGGCGTTGGCCGGTCTTTTCCTTTTGGCACGGACTGGCGTTGGCGACCCAAATGCAGCCGATGGGATGACTTTCCAGGCCATTGTGGCGGCGGCTGTGGGTGGGATTAGCCTTTATGGCGGTCGCGGCTCAATATTTGGCACATTAGGCGGCGTTCTGCTGCTCACCTTGCTGTCAAATTTCTTTAATCTCATGCAGATTAATATCTTTTATCAACAGTTATTGTTGGGCATCATCGTTCTCGTCGCTGTTTCTGCTTACAAATCTAAGGACCTAGGTGCTTTATGAAATCAACAGCCATTAATCCGAAGAAATTCAACCTGTTTTCTGGTTTCCGTCCCAGCCCGCGTTTTGTACGTGGTGTAGATTTGGCGGGTCAATGGGCAGCACCGATCATGATCGTGATCGTTTTGATCAGTGCTGCGATTTATGCGCCAGCCTTTTTTAATCCGATTAATTTAAAAACGGTTGCCATTCAAGTTGCGGTATTGGGCGTTGTGACTGTTGGACAAACGCTTGTTTTATTGAACCGCTCGATTGATATGTCGGTTAGCGCCGTGTTGGCGTTAGGAGCCGTGATTGTGGTGCAAACAGAAGGCGGCGGCTCGATTGTAAGTTCCCTTCTGCTGGCCATTGCGATTGCGGCACTTATCGGTTTAGCCAACGGTTTTCTGGTTGCTAAACGGCATGTGCCGCCATTTGTGGCCACGTTCGGGATGTTGGTTTTTGTGGGTGGGGCGCGATTGGCGTATACGAAAGGGCAAGCCAGCGGAACGGTGCCGGATTTGTTGCGGTCAATTAGTATTGAAACGATTGGCCCTATTCCAGCCGCACTGATCGTTTTCTTGATTGTGAATATCATTGTGATTTTTACTTTGCGCTTTACTCGATTTGGTCGGTGGGTTTATGCGGTGGGCGGAAATCCGGGGGCAGCTCGTTATGCAGGCATCAATGTGGATTGGGTTTTGATTTCAGCGCACATTGTTTGTTCTGTTTTGGCTATTCTGGGTGGCTTGTTATTGAGTGGTTACATTGGCTATGTCGATTTGCGGATGGGTGCTGATTACAACATGAATTCGATTGCGGCGGCGATTGTGGGCGGTACGACGTTCACCGGCGGGCGCGGGAATATGTTTGGCACGGCCGCAGGCGTGACGCTGCTGATTATGTTGCTCAATCTTGTGGTGGTGTTGGGCTTATCGATTCATTGGCAATTTGCGATGCAAGGGACCGTTTTGGTTTTGGCGACAGCGCTGCAAGGGTTCCGCCAATTCTTGTTGAGCCGTTAGTTTAGGGATGAGGATGAAATAAAACCCAGAACTTTGAACTGTCATTCCCCCACCTTCGTGAGGGCAGGCTCTGCGAAGGCAGGAATCCACTCTTGTGAAAGCATGGATTCCCGCCTTCGCGGGAATGACAATAATAAACTTTTCGTTAATTAGGGGTGAGGCTATGCAGTACGATTTGAAGGTTGGAGGTATTTTGTGAATTTTGAAATATTTATGCAAACCATTGTCAATGGCTTGTTTACCGGCTCGATTTATGCGCTGGTAGCAATTGGTTTGACGTTGATCTATGGTGTGATGATTATTCTTAACTTTGCCCATGGTGAATTTCTCATGTTGGGCATGTATGTCTCTTATTGGGCATTTACATTGTTGGGATTAGATCCGTATTTGACCATTCCTATCTCGGCAGTGCTGATATTTGGGTTGGGTGCGCTGATTCAGTGGGGATTGGTGCAGCGAGTTTTGGATTCACATCCATTAAACCAGATTATCTTGCTGCTCGGTGTGTCTACGCTGATTATGGGGCTGGTTCAGTTTTTCTGGACGGCCGAACCCAAATCAATCCACGTTCCTTATGAAACTGAGGTGTTTGTCATTGGTTTTTTGCGCTTTAGCATTCCGCGCACGGTCGCCTTTTTTGCAGCGATGGTTAGCTCTTTGCTTTTGTATCTGTTTTTACGATACACGAGGACGGGGGCGGCGATTCGGGCTGTCTCGCAGTCACGAGCTGGTGCGTTGTTGATGGGAATTGATGTCAAGAAAATTTATATGCTCACGTTTGGTATTGGGGCGGCGGTAACGGCCGTTGGCGGCACCCTTCTTACCCCCAATTTCAGAATGATCCCAACAGTTGGACAACCTTTTGCTGTCACCGCGTTTGTTGTAGTGGTATTGGGGACGATGGGAAACTTCATTGGTGCCTTTTTAGGCGGCTTAATCATAGGCGTTGTTGAAGCGTTTGCTGGTTTCTATTTTGGCGGCGATGTAAAGATAATCGCTAGTATGCTTGTCTTTATTCTCATCCTGCTGTTCAAACCGGCCGGTCTTTTCGGCAAGAAGAAGGGGATATAACGATGAAAACAAATACGAAGACCTCTACCGCTTCTTTACAAAACTGGCTGCGACCTATTTTACTCGATTGGGATAGAACCCAATTATTGGTCAGCTTTATTGTTCTGGGATTGATTGCCTTATCACCCTTGGTTGTGAAATCACCTTACTACATGGGCATTATCATTCTGACCACACTCTATATTTTTACCGGCATTTCTTGGAACATTGTGGCCGGTTTTTCTGGACAATTGTTAATCGCCCATATTTCCTTTCTGGCATTTGGCGCATATACGACGTTGGTATTGTTTAATACTTATGGCATTACGCCCTGGATTGGCATTTTTGCTGGTGGGATTGTGGCTGGCTTGTTGGGCCGAGTCGTGGCCTTTATTACCTTGCGCTACGGCTTGAAAATGGACTATTTTGCATTGTTCACCATCGCGCTCATGGTTGCCTTGAAAACATTGTTCCTCAAATGGAAGTTTGTCGGCGCGGCAGTTGGCATCGGATTATCATTGAGTGATCCCAGTTTTGGCAAGATGATCTTTGATTCGAAGGTTCCCTATCTCTACATTGCTTTGGGGCTGACAGTCATGGGTATTCTGGTGCAATATCGCATTTACCATTCCAAAATGGGTAAATATTTCCTGGCTATCCGCGAAGATGAAGATGCTGCGGCGGCGCTGGGTGTAGACACTTCGCTTTACAACACCTTGGCGTTGGTGATTGGCGCGGCGATGGCTGGCGTTGGCGGCGGGTTCTATGCGATGTATGTGACGTTTATTGAACCGCCACAAGTGTTTGATTTGGGCTTGAATGTGGAGATTATCATGGCGGCACCGATTATTGGCGGTCTTGGCAGCCTGGCTGGACCTGTGCTGGGCGGCATTCTCAACAAGCCGTTAGCCGAGTTTATCCGTGGTTTGCTTTCTGGCGGCCGCAGCGGGACGACGCTTATTGTTTATGGCTCATTTCTCATCCTAGCCATTTTGCTATTACCAGATGGCGTGACAGGGGTGCTGCACAAATTTTATCTAAAGCTGCGCCCGCGCATTGCAAACGAGGGGAATGAATAATGACATTGCTCGAAGCTAAAAATATTACGAAACGATTTGGCGGCCTAGTCGCTGTGAATGATTTAAGTTTAAGCGTCGAAAAAGGCGAGATATTGGGCATGATTGGCCCCAATGGCGCGGGTAAAACCACCGCGTTTAATATGATTTCTGGTTACTATCAGCCGAACGAAGGTCAAGTCATTTTTGATGGCAATGATATTACTGGCATGAGACCGCATAAGGTCTGTAAGTTGGGCTTGACGCGTACTTTTCAGGTGGTGAAACCATTCCCTCAACTAAGCGTGCTCGATAATGTCATTGTTGGGGCTTACAACCGTACGGATGACAAAGCCATCGCTCGGGAAAAATCACAGGAAATCTTGGGTTTTTTGGGCATGTCGGACATGACGAAGCAGTTGGCAGGCAGCTTGTCTGTTGCAGGTCGTAAACGATTGGAAATTGCGAAGGTGTTGGCAACTGAACCGAAGATGATCTTGCTGGATGAAGCGATGGCTGGTTTACGGCCGACTGAAACGGATGAGATCATTGAATTGGTGCGCCAGATTAGTCAACGGGGTATTGCTTTGTTGTTGGTGGAGCATGTGATGAAGGTGATTATGTCGCTGGCGGATCGGATTGTAGTTATTCACCATGGTGAGAAGATTGCCGAAGGTAAGCCACAACAAGTTGTTCAAGATCAAACAGTCATTGATGCATATCTTGGGGAGGAGGCTGCTCATGTTGCAAGTTAATAATATTGATGTGGCCTATGGTGATGCCCAGGTTCTTTTTGATGTTTCGCTTGATATAAAACAGGGCGAACTCGTGGCCGTGATTGGTGCGAATGGCGCAGGCAAAACCACTTTGTTGAAAACGATCTCTGGCATTTTAAAACCACAAAAAGGTTCGATTAGTTTTCAAAATAATGTGATTAGCGACCAACCACCAAACCGTACTGTCGCCAATGGCATTATTCATGTCCCTGAAGGCCGATTGCTTTTCCCGGAAATGTCGGTGCGTGAAAATCTGAGGATGGGGGCGTTTTTGATGAAGGATAAGGATGTGATTAACGGCCGTCTTGACTCCGTCTTCGAGATGTTCCCCAGAATGAAAGAACGCACCTCGCAGATGGCGGGCACATTGTCCGGTGGAGAACAGCAGATGTTGGCGGTTGGGCGCGGACTCATGGCCGGTCCCACACTGCTCATGCTTGATGAGCCATCATTGGGGTTAGCGCCCAAGCTGGTACAGCAGGTGTTTGACCTGGCACAGCAAATCAATCAGGAAATGGGCGTGACGGTTTTGCTGGTTGAGCAGAATGTGCGCCTGTCTTGTGAAATCTCGAACCGGGCGTTTGTGTTGGAAAACGGCCGTATTGCTCTGCAAGGTCCCGGTTCAGAAATGTTGGAAAACGATCACGTTCGCCGCGCCTATTTGGGATTGTAATAATTATGATCACTGTAGGGGCGACCCTTTTGGTCGCCCCTACAGTTGGTATTTGAAAGGTAAAGTTCATGCAAGCTGATTTGTATATCAAAAATGGTCTGGTGGTTACTGAAGAAGCCACATTTCATGGTGGGGTTGTGGTTGCGGATGGCAAGATCGTGGAGTTGGTAGCGGGGAATATTGACGTTGCCGCCAAAGAAACCATCGACGTAAATGGCAAGGCCGTTCTACCAGGCATTGTAGATGACCACGTCCACTTCAATGAACCGGGCCGCGAACATTGGGAAGGGTACGAGGCTGGCAGCAAAGCCGCTGCCGCTGGCGGTGTCACCACCTTCATGGAAATGCCTCTGAACGCCACGCCACCCTCTATTGACCGTGACAAGCTCATCCATAAACGAGAAGCCATTAAAAACAAATCGGTTGTCGATTATGCACATTGGGGTGGGTTGGTAGACAACAATTTGGACGAGCTTGAAGGCTTGCACGAGGAAGGAGTCATTGGTTTTAAAAGCTTTATGAGCGAAAGCGGTGTTGATTTTAAACGCATTGACGACGACATGCTGTATGGGGGCTTAGTCAAATCACGTGAACTAGGCAATGTTGTTGGCGTTCATGCCGAAAGTGAACATGTCACCCGCTTTTTAGCTGAACAAATACAGGCAACGGGCCGCATTGATCGCAATGCCTGGTCTGAGTCTCGCCCGCCAGCCGCTGAATTAGAAGCTGACAAACGCGCCATTTATTGGGCGAAAGTTACTGGCGGCAATTTGCACATTGTTCATGTGACCATCGCTGAAGGCATTCATGCTGTTGATCAAGCCAAGCGCGAAGGCGTTAACGTGACAGTGGAAACCTGTCCGCATTACCTCTTTTTCGACAACGATGATTTTGTGCGCATTGGGCCAGCCGCCAAATGTGCGCCACCGCTGCGAGTGCGAGAAGAAGTAGAAAAGCTCTGGGAATGTGTGTTGGCAGGCATGGTGGATACGATTGCCTCGGATCATTCGCCTTGTCCAACAGCCGACAAAGTAAAAGGCAACGACAATATTTGGCAAGCGTGGGGTGGTATCACAGGTGTGCAAGCCATGCTGCCCGCGATGTTAACTGAAGGGGTGCATAAACGCGGCATGTCTCTATCACTGCTGGTCAAATTGATGTGTACCAACCCAGCTCGCATTTTTGGTTTGTATCCGCAAAAAGGGTCGCTGCTGCCTGGGTCAGACGCGGATATTGCGATTGTGGATTTGAACAAGACGTGGACTTTAGCAGCAGAAGACCTGTTCAGTCTGCACAAACAAAGTGCCTATGCGGGGTATACGTTTCAAGGTCAGGTTGAACGTACATTTGTGCGGGGAACGGCCGTTTATGAGAACGGACAGATCAAGGTCGAGCCGGGGTATGGAAATTTGTTACGAAGGTGATGTGCATTCCTGAATTTCGCTTCAGGCATGTCACTAGATCGATGCGTAATAATTGAACAGTCAATCTTCATTTTGGTGAGATGTAAACGGCCGTTCCTGCACATACCCTGCCCATTCATCCAAATCACGCAAAATTGAGTCAGTTTCCACGGCTACCAGATGCAGCTTGTCATGATGTCGTTT
>QQUD01000065.1 GCA_008501785.1 Chloroflexota bacterium | reverse complement strand
CATAAAGTGCTGATGAATCATGCCAATGCCGTAATTCATCGAATCCGTAGGTGTGTCAATTTTGATTTCTCTGCCATTGAGAAAGATTAAGCCTTCGCTGGGCTGATACAAACCATAAAGGATTTTCATCAAAGTGCTTTTGCCAGCGCCATTTTCACCCAATAAGGCGTGGATTTCGCCAGTCTTCACATCAAAATTGACATTATCATTCGCCAGCACACCAGGAAATCGCTTCACAATCCCACGCATCTCTAGCGATTCAATACGCGGTAGGCCGGAGGGGAGGAGGTTGTTGGTCATAGTTTTTCTTCTCATTAAGTGGACAGTGAATAGTGATTAGTGTAGAGAAAAGACTAACAACTATTCACTATCCACTATCCACTAAAATCAATGCCATTTCGTCTCAGTCTTCGTCTCGGCAATCAGTTTGCCTTTGCGAATCACATATCTTCGGTCGGGTTGACGGCGGAGGGCAGAAACGGCCGTATCCGCATCAATCACCACCAAATTAGCCTCAGCGCCCACTTCGACGCCGTAATTGTCTATCTGCCACAGCTTAGCGGCATTGTAGCGGGGCATATCAAACGCCGCCTGAATTTCGCCCGGTGCGCCCATGTGAGCCGCGTGGGCTGTAATCAACGCTACTTCCAGCGGGTCCATTTTGCCGAACGGATAAAACATATTTTGCACATCATCTTGCCCACAAACGACATTGACGCCAGCTTCCAAAAGCTCTTTGACACGGGCAATGCCACGCGGTTTCGGGTGGTTGTGTCCACGCGCTTCTAGCATCAAATTGATCGGCGCGTTGGTGATGACGTGAATATTGGCTTTTTTTACTTTTTCGATGATACGCGCCGCCATTGCATCATCCCAGGCCGACATCGCACAGCAATGTCCCGCTGTAACGCGACCGTGCCAACCCGTTTCAATCGTTTTATCGGCCAGCAGTTCCAGCGAATGCCAGTATGGGTCGTCTGTTTCGTCGATGTGCATGTCGATGTCGGAATTGTATTTTTGGGCAATTTCAAAGGCGATGTCAATATGTTTGGCGGCATCGTCCATGTTTTTTTCGCCGTGTGGCATCCCTCCCACCAAATTGCAGCCATGTTCCATCGCTTGCCACATCGCATCCACTGCTTCGGGATTCTGGGCCATGCCTAACTGTGGAAAAGCGATTAGCTGAATATCAATCAGCTCTTTATACGCTTCTTTTGCCGCCGCAACGCCCTTTAAGATGCTTAATTTGGCGATGTGGTCGATATCGACGTGGCTGCGTAACCAGAGGGTGCCGTTGGAAACGGCCGTTTTCACCACCTCACCCGACCTTGCCACAATGTCATCCGCTGCCAAATCATGTTTCACTTTGGCATAAATCTCGATGGCCTCATGCAGCGTGCCGGTTTGGTTAATCAGCCCATCCCACAAAAACGCATTTTCTAAATGAAAGTGTGACTCGAAAAAAGCAGGCGAAATCATACCGCCAGCGGCGTCGAGTTCTTGGGTGGCTGGGGGTAATGGGGTGGCGGAAACGGCCGTAATTACCCCACCATCAATTCCCACCTCAATCGCTTCACCAGTCTTATCCGAAATCCCGTTCCGAATCACCAAATCCATATCAAACCACCATCTTACGTAGAGGCGCTGTAGGGGCGGGACAAGTCGGCACAACCCTTGCCAAGCAAATTACCTTACCTCCGACTTGTCTCGCCCTTCTTCGTCACCAAAAAGAGGGTGAGATAACCGGGAGCAAAGGCCATTTGTCATACAAACGATCTTCCCGGTTATCCCATTCCTACAAATTATTAATTACGTGGTTCCGCCACAATCTCAATCGACCCGTCAATGATGCCCTGTTCAGCCGCCATCGCCGCTTCAACTGCTTCCGCCGGTAACGTGTCCAAATAGATCATCGTCTGCCCGCCGTTCGCCAACGTCAGTTGCAATACCTGATTGCCATATTCGCCAGCCTGATTTGAGGTGATCATCGCCAACAAGGTTGGTTTCCAGTCATACAAAACCGTTGATACCACAATATCAGGTGCCAAAACACCCTGGTCTGCCTGGATACCCATCCACGGTACGTCATTCTCTTCCGCAACACCAACAGCACCCACAACCTGCTGCGAAGAGCCGGTCAGCACGTCAGCGCCAGCTTGGATGTGCGTGTTAGCCGCTTCCGCTGCCAACGCCGTGTCACCAAACGAACCAGTGAAAGATACATTAACCTGGATTTCAGGGTCCGTCGCTTTTACGCCCGCAACAAAGCCGTCAACATGCAGTTTTGCATCACCCGCATCAACCGGCCCAACCAGCCCAATCACGCCAGCTTCAGTCAGATTTGCTGCCAAAACGCCATGCACATAGCCACCTTGTTCAGCGCGTGGTTCATAGGCAAACACATTCTCAACGCCTTCGTCAGCGCCCGTATTTGTTGTCGTTCCCCAAGCAAACGATGTTTCTGGGAAGTCAGGTGCCAATTCAAATAGCGATGTACCATACTGTGCGCCATGCGCAATCACCAGATTGTAGCCATCAGCTGCATAGTCACGAATTGCTGCAGACGCATCCGTCACATTAAACATGTTTTCGGTGAAGGCAATTTCGAAATTCTCTTCACCGTAATGGGCTTGCAATTCAGCTAGTGAATCATAAATGGATTGGCTCCATGCCAGGTCAGTTGTCGTGCTCGGCATTACCAACGCTACGCGAACGGGTTCGATTTCAGGATAATCCATCCCCATCTCTTCGTCCATAGCTTCTTCTGCCATTGCTTCACCAGCAATAACGGCCATCACGTCCAGGCTGCCGCCAGCGATTTCAGCCGCAGCTGCTTCCGCAGCCGCAACTGCATCGGCATCCAGGCTGTCATCAAAGTCCATGACCAGACCGCCATTGTCGAGCGTCAAGGCATAAGCTGTGCCACCATACTCACCAGCCAGATGTTTGTTAACGATGTCGCTGAGCACACCATCCCAAACATAAAGCTGAGAAGCAATTACGATGTCAGGAGCCAGTGAACTTTGGTCAGATTGGGTCCCCATCCAGAGAACGCCCTGATCGCTTGCTGTCCCAATTGCACCTACAACTTGTTGTGCAGAGCCGGTGAGTACATCAGCACCTGCTTGAATGTGTGTATTGGCAGCTTCTGCGGCTAATGCTGTGTCGCCAAATGAGCCTGTATAAGAAATATTGACTTGTGCGTCTGGATTCGCAGCCAAAACCCCAGCTTCAAAGCCATCGATGTATAACTTGGCATCACCAGCTTCAACCGGTCCAACCACGCCAATCACACCAGATTCGGAGAGACCTGCGGCCAATACGCCATTTACATATCCGCCTTCTTCTGCACGAGCTTCGTAGGCGAAAATGTTTTCTAAACCGAGGTCAGCACCGGTGTCAACGGC
>QQUD01000135.1 GCA_008501785.1 Chloroflexota bacterium | reverse complement strand
AGGGAACTTGTCATTCCCGCGCAGGCGGGAATCCATGACGTAGTCGAGTAGATTCCCGCCTGCGCGGGAATGACAGGGCCACATTTTGTAGTTTTCTATTACCTGATTATTTATTTAACTTCCATCGAGATTGGACCAATCTAATTGAGGATCAACCCCATTCAAATTTGTACTTGACACCATCCGGCGTTTTCAATTCACGCCAACCATAACCCCGCAGCGTCACATCCGGTTTGCGCGAAAATGCCAGTAAAATTGCAGCAAAATCATCATTAGCAAAAACAGCCGCATCTTCAAACAGCTCAATTGGACTCGTTTCCAACTTACGAGCCACATGATGAAATACCGCCAGAGCAACTTCCACACGCCGTTTTTCGGGAATGGTGTAATTTGCAATCGTCATCCCCACCAATCCTTGTAATAGTTTTTTACGTGATTCTTGACGAGCTGCTAACGTTGCCGCACGATGTCCATAAATACCAAAAAGCGCCCGCTCCGATTCATTGAGAGCAGTCAAAAAACGTGAGCGCTTGTCAGCATCAACATCCATAAAACGGGCTATGACTGTGCCAAACCGATCATCAATTTCAGAAGGTAACTCAGCAGCGTAATACGTAATCACTTGCAATCCAACCAAGTATTGCTGCGTCTCTTGTAAAAAAGCGTTAAATGCGTCACCGTTTTTCATTAGCATAAATCAGGATTGAGGGCTGAATGCTGAAGGCTGAGTGAAATCGTCAACTTAGCCCTCAGCACTTTCAACTCAGTCCTGCAATAAACTCTGTCCTGTCATCTCGGCAGGCTGCTCAACACCCATCAAATCCAGGATTGTGGGAGCCACGTCAGCCAATATGCCGCGAGGGCGAAGATTGATGTAGCCATCATAGCCAATGACAAGGAATGGAACAGGTTGTGTTGTGTGGTATGTATGTGGATTGCCAGTTTTATGATCAATCATACGGTCACAGTTCCCGTGATCGGCCGTAACCAATGCCACGCCACCTTTTGCTGTGATTGCTGATACTAATTTGCCAGCACATTCGTCAACCGTTTCCACAGCTTTGATAGCAGCTTCAAGTACGCCCGTATGCCCAACCATGTCAGGATTAGCGAAGTTGACCAATATATAATCGTCATCATGCTCTTGTAGGCGCTTGGAAACGATGTCTGTCAATTCATATGCGCTCATTTCGGGCTGGAGATCATACGTTGCCACTTTTGGCGACTGAGCCATCTGCCGGTCTTCCTTAGCGTAAGGTGTCTCATTGCCACCGTTGAAGAAGTAGGTGACGTGCGGATATTTTTCAGTTTCGGCTGCATGGAACTGCTGCAAACCGGCATTGCTTACGACTTCGGCCAACACATTCGTGATTTCTACTTCAGGGAAGATCACATCAACGGGGTAGCTTTCTGAGTAGTTGGTCATTGTCAAAAGCGTCAGGTCTTCAATGAACTCATGCTCAAATCCATCAAATTCTGGGAATGCAAAAGCAGTCACTAATTGCCGCATCCGATCCGCACGGAAGTTGTAGAAGACGATAACGTCGCCGGGTTGAATGGTGGTATCCTTATCGCCGACGTCAATTGCGACTGGCAAAATGAATTCGTCAGTCACACCATCAGCATGGGATTGTTCGATGGCAGCACGGGCAGAAACGGCCGTTACCCCCTCCTCGCCTTCATGCTTGGCAATCACATCATACCCCTTCTTCGTCCGTGGCCACCGCTTATCCCGATCCATCGTGTAATAGCGACCGCAAACCGACGCCACAACCACCGATTTCTCTTCCTGATAGGCTTCCAACCGATCCAAGAAATCACGGCTGCTCTCCGGTGGTGTATCTCGACCATCGGTGATAATGTGCAAAATCGGGTCAATACCTTGCTCATTTGCCATATCAAAAATGGCATACATGTGGTCTTCATGGCTGTGAACCCCACCAGGGCCAAATAAACCAATCACATGCAGTTTGCTATTTTTCGTTTTCACTTTGTCAACGGCATCAACCAACAAAGGCACTTGATTAAAAGACCCATCCCTAATCGCCAAATTAATGCGGGTCAAATCTTGATATACAACACGTCCAGCACCTAAATTCAGATGGCCAACTTCTGAATTCCCCATCTGACCATCTGGCAAACCCACCGCTTCACCGGAAGCATCTAAAACAGAGCGTTCCAATTCGCTCGTCCATTTGTCGTAATTGGGCGTATTCCCCAGCAATACCGCATTGCCTTCTTTCTTTCCGCGTATGCCCCAGCCATCCAGAATAATCAGGGCCACGGGTTTGTATGCACTCATTTTGTAAAATCTCCTTGGTATTTTCGCAACATTTGCTGGTCAGCCATTTAATAGGCAGCTGGCAGACAAATTAGCTAATTTTGTTTCTAATGTGCTGCGTGGTGCAATAGGTGGAAATATGCGGGCAGCATGCAAAACTTATCTTTGCTGCATTCCGCCTGATTTTATCAGGAATGAAGGGAAAAACACGTAGCTCAACACATAAAACTAAAATTTTGGGAGATTCCTTTCAATTTTTGACAGCTTTCCGTTTGATGCATACCAGCTCAGACAAACGCAATTACGGCATGGTTCAGAATGAGACAAATCAACTTTACGATTTTGGCAAAAGAGGGCGACCCTTATGGTCGCCCAAAACGTGTCAAGATCACTCATTTAATATTGAACCATGCCGAAAACAGGTAACGAAATGAGTCAGATAAAGAACAAGGTAGCAGTTGTGACCGGTGCGGCAATCGGTATTGGCGCAGCAGCGGCCAAAGCGTTGGCTGTCGCTGGTGCTGCAGATGGGATTAGAGCCTGCAAATTGCCCAGGGATCAAAGGCGGCCGATGTGCGGTCTCAAAATTTGTTGCCGATTTTAGAGCCGAGGGTAAGTTGCCATTACCAGCTACAATTTAAAATAATACCATAACAAGAAAATTGGTATCGCAACAAAATACCCAAACAGGCTATTAGAGTTTACCCTTTACTTCACCATTTCATTCAACCAGGGAGGGTTCAACTGCTCAAGTGCAGCCTTCATTTCTGGCCTGAGAATATAACGATATTTTTTAGAAACCGGCTTGATAATAAATAACATGTCAATCCCTGGCTTTTTTGCATACCCATAGCCAGAAGTTCCATTCACACGACGACCTAGCGCACCCAACACACCTGTCAAATCCTTCCAATCCCGACGTCCCATGACTCGCACAAGTTCACCTTTCGTCAGACCGCGGTCACCTGCATTATAGAGTGCTTTGTATAGTTGTTTTTGCCCACGAGGAACCGGTCTTCTTGTAAGTACATGCATAAAATCGTCAGATGTTGGATTTTCTGAAACTTCTTGTTCAACAAGCATAGTGACGGGTGGATCAACATGCCATCGTTGCAACGCCCATTTTTTTAGTTTTTTGCGGCGGTCTTGAATAGATTCTTCGGTCCAATCAGCATAGGTTGAAATTTCGCGCTCGCTCAGCAAAACAGACTCGGTGTAGAATGATTTTTTATCTTTTGTTTGAGAATTGGTGAAAAACGGCCGATTACTTAAAGCTGAATTATCGTAAGTTAAAACTAAATTCCCAATATCATGCAGCCAGTGATCATACAACTCGTCTGGGAATCTTTCAATCCAAAAACCGGAGGCGTCTGGTGTTCCTGGCAAAATATGCTCAATCGTATCTTTTTTACGGGCAAATTCCTCCCAAGGCATTTTCATAGGCACACCACGAAGCTGTGCCAGATGGGACTCATACTCATATAAAAAGTATTTCAATCCACCCCATCGATACCAATTACCAGCTTCGTTCTCAAAAGCACTTTCAAAGCGCGTGTCTGATGCATAGGATAGAATCAATTGTTGCAACCGCTGGGTTGATTGTTCGATGCTCATCTGACCATGATAAATTTGGTATCCCATACGAAACAACCGCGTCTGTCCAGCATTTGAGCGCAACTGGAGCCAGCGGTAAACACGAAACGCATACTTTTCGCAATATTCAGTCAGAAGCAGATAATGATCGCCACTATAATTGCGCTGCAAGCGAGCCGCTATCAACATCGGGATAAAACTGGCAAGTGAACCAACACGAGCCAATCGCCCAGCCTCAGCCACAATGGAATCATGAGCAGCGTGTCCAATAAAATCTCTGAACGAACCCATGCGAGTCTGATATAAAATATCGCAATATGCAGTCACTGAATGGCGTAAGCTGTTTAAATAATTCCTCAAGTCTCTCAACAATTCTTTATGCTGTTCACGGTATTGATGAAGATTAAATTGTTGTTTAATCGAACGGCTGCCTTCCCAATTTCGAGGATTTGGATCATATGCCATTAACCAATGGGAACGTAAAAGCTGTTCCTCGTAAAACGTTCCGCTTAAATTAGCTGACATCAGGTTCTCAAAAATGTGCTTCCAAGTTTGATTAATGCCCGCAACTAATTGATGTTCACCTGATAGATGCAATTTTCCAGCCAGATAAAGCAGATAATTTTTCACTTTCTCAAGTTCAGTGATTGGTTTGCCCCTGTTGTTCATTGTTTCAAAAATGATGCCTGCATCGGCTTCTCTGTCAACGGTATAAACAATCAGCGTTATTCGATGAATTATCTTAAAGAAAAATGATTGCAACCACTCTCGAAACTCAGTTCCATCTCTTTCTTCCTGTTGCTGTTCCAAAAACTCTCTAAAAAATAGTTTCGCTTGTTGCAACCGTTGATGGGAACGCATTGTTGCCCCGCCAATATATGTACCTTGTTCTAAAACTTCCTGCTGGAAAAATTCACGACTGTCTTCATTGAGTGATAATTTTGCCAGCGGTTGGTAATTACTATCTTGGGTTGCAATATATTTCTGCTTAGCTCCCTTTGCTAATTCTGTTTGTCTGGAGTCTGTTCCCATAAATAGAGTAATTGCATGGAGTAAAATCACGATTGTTGTCAGGCGCTGCTGACCATCAACAATATTGTATGCCGTGTAAGAGTTGCCAGAAAGGTCAATAATATATTCACTTCGATTGGATTGGGCGTGTAAAATGAGGGTCCCCATAAAATGGTCTTTGCCCGGTTCAAGGAATTCTAAATCCTCCAAAAATTCCTGGCACTGCTGATGATCCCAAGCATAACCACGCTGGTAATCTGGAATACAAAATAATCGTTGAGAGAATAGCGTTTCAATGTTATATAGATTGTTCATATTTGTCTGCTCTTTTTGGGAATCTGATCAATATTTCGGATTTTAAACTTCTGGCTTGTTATGTTAGATATTGTAACATCTTAGGGCCGTTTCCACCCCCCAAACACCCCTTCCAAATACTTCGCCACTGCCAACGCCACATCTTCCCGCCACGGCTGCGCAACCACCTGCATCCCAATCGGCAGCCCATCTGGTGATGTACCACAGCGCACAACAGCCGCAGGCCAACCAGTTAAATTATAACTCATGGTGTAGCTAAACCCGGGATAATTTTCACCAGCAAATGTGCCATGAGGAAGTGCCGGATACGCATTCACCGGGCAAAGAATCACATCATAATTTGCCATAAACGCAAGCATTTTGGATTTAAAACGATCCCAACGGGCAATCAGGTCCACCATTCGAGCCGCATCAACCGGTTCCATCTCAAGATAACGATTCAGAGATGACGTATCTGCTTGAGTACCCGCCTCAGCCAAAATCCGTCGTACCCAAACACCGCCATCCGCACCACGCATTAACTGGCTTAAAATCGATAACGTTTCTTCGATTCCCGATGGACGCGCCTCTTCGACAAATGCTCCAGCCGTTTCTAAAGAGTGTGCCGCTGCACCAACAACATCAGCAATCGGTTGAATGGCTGCTCGAATACCATTATCCGTATGCACAGCAATCCGCAATCCGCGCAGGTCAACTGCATCTGGATCACCCAAAGGCATGGGAACGATGGCTGTATCTTGCCAGTCAGGACCGGCAATGATGGGAAAGATGAAGGACAAATCCTCAACAAATCGGGCCATTGGCCCCAACTGGGTTAAGGCGTTGAGCCAGCCAATGTGCGAAATGGCATGACCTGTGCGCGGCACACGCCCAGATGTGGGCTTGAGGCCAGCAATGCCGCAGCAGTGCGCTGGCAAGCGAATGCTGCCGCCGGTATCGCTGCCAATGTCGAAAGGAGAGCCACCTGCGGCAATGATAGCGGCGGCTCCACCGCTGCTGCCTCCTGGTGAATGGTCGAGGTTGTAGGGGTTGTGGGAACGGCCGTATACCAAATTATCCGTCTCATAACTCAACGTCAACTCAGGCGTGTTTGTTTTACCCAGCAAAATGGCTCCAGCAGCTTTTAATCGGTTAACGGCCGTTGCATCTGCTTTTGGCACAAATTTAGCACGTCCTGTCGTTCCCCAAGTTGAAACAACACCGGCTGTATCCAGCGAATCCTTGATGGTCATCGGCACACCATGCAACAGTCCAACAGGTTTACCCTGCGCCAGCGCATCATCCGCAACCTTGGCCTGTCGCAAAGCGTCTTCGGCTGTGACAACAACAACGGCATTGAGTGCAGAGTTTACAACCCCAATCTGTTTCAAATGCGCCTCAACCAATTCCACAGCAGACACGTCTCGTTGACGAATCGCGGCGGCTATTTTTGTTACTGGTGCAAATATGAGAGCGTTCATTTGCCATTCTCCTGGTATTATGAAATTTGTAAAACCTTAACAAAGCCGACTAATCGGCTAACAGATTGTGCTGCACGAATGGGACACCAACCACAAATCCTCATTATATTCTACTGTTTCTGTGATAGGCTCATTGCTGCATAGATTTTCCCGAGAAAACGGCTTGGACGGGAGGCAAGCAATGTCGTATTGGCACACCCGGCGTCTCTTGCAATCGTCTGCCATGTTTGAAAAGAAATAGGATGTGGTACCCATCGATTTCCCTTGTCAGTATCTTTATCAACTGAGATGATTTGACCTGTTGGACCAATCAACTCTGCCAGGGCAAAAGTAAATGCGCCGGTTTCAGACCCAAAGTCCGCCCAAATCCCACCTGGTTTGCCAATCCGCCCTTTGATTAAATTCACATGATCCTGATGATTCATAAGATTTTCAATTCCCTTTCAATTTTGTTGAATTGACCATTGCCTCACATCTTACTTGCAATTGCCTATCTACAACTTCCTTATGCTTGAAAAGAGGAAAGCCAAATGCTATAGTGCGACCAAATGACAAAAGACA
Source organism: Chloroflexota bacterium (assembly GCA_008501785.1). Next base: position 6,025 of record QQUD01000135.1, on the reverse strand, counting down.
AAAAATCCTCAAAAGTTTATTTGCAAATGGATTCAGATCAAATCATGCAATGGCTCCTCAAAGGAGATGTGTCAATCCAATATCAAGTACATCGGGATTTATTGGGTTCAGAACAACCAGCACTCAGAAACAGAATTACAACAGAAGGATGGGGCGCACAATTGCTCAATGCCCGTCATGAAAATGGTCATTGGGGGCGCGGCTTTTATCAACCTAAATGGATTTCCACCCATTATACGCTTCTCGATTTGAAACATCTTGGCATCTCACCAGATCATCCCATACCTATTGAATCGGTTAAAATTATCCTCCGTGACTACAAAGGGGTAGATGGTGGCATCAATCCTGCGGTCACAGTTGAACAGAGTGATGTGTGCGTCAATGGTATGTTTTTTAATTATGCCTGTTACTTCAAAGTGGATGAGGCCTCGCTGCATTCTGTTGTCGATTTTGTAATCAGTCAACAGATGCCAGATGGCGGATTTAACTGTCTAGCGAATATGTCAGGAGCCATCCACAGTTCAATGCACTCAACAATTTCACTTCTAGAGGGTATCTGGGAATATGCTGTCAATGGTTATCAATACCGCATAGGAGAATTGCAGCAAATTGCTGTTGAGGCTTGCGAATTTATTTTACAACATCACCTCTTTCGCTCAGATCACACCGGTGAAACAATTGACAAGCGCATGTTGATGCTTTCTTTTCCCTCCCGCTGGCGATACGATATTTTGCGAGCTTTAGATTACTTCCAGACTGCCGGTTGTACATACGATCCTCGTATGCAGCCAGCGCTAGATGTGCTGCATAAAAAACAGCGCAAAGATGGGACTTGGCCGGTACAAGCCAGACATGCCGGTCAAACTCATTTCGATATGGAGAAAACCGGTGGACCAAGCCGGTGGAACACCTTGAGAGCTTACCGTACGATAAATCATTTTGATGAGAACCAAGGCGCATAGTATTCAAAGGATTTTGGCACCTTGCTCTATTTTAGTTCGTGGTTGATAGAGATATATAAATCGTTTTGCTGAAGCGATGAAGTTCCGAACTGAATGGTACGTGAATTTGACTGGTGATGATGATTTGACGTTTTGATGGAAACGGCCGTTTTAAACAAAAAAAGCCATTTTCACATTTTTTGAAAATGGCTTGATTTTTTCAGCTCCTCAGGTTGGATTCGAACCAACAACCCTGCGGTTAACAGCCGCATGCTCTGCCGTTGAGCTACTGAGGAATACAACTTGCGAATTATAGCAAATGCGTTTTAGGTGTCAAGACTAATTTCAAAATTCGTGAAAAATTGTACAGGTTCTAGAAATTGAAATTATCTGGGTCGGGACCCGTTCGAAATCCTCGATCTAATTCATTGATGCCTTCCATTTCAGCATCGGTTAATGAGAAGTCAAATAATTCGGCATTAGCTTGAATACGTTCCTTTTTTACCGACTTGGGAATTGTAACTATACCAAGTTGTAGCATCCAGCGCAGCGTAACTTGAACTGCACTTTTATTGTATTTTTCTCCTAACTGTATCAATTCAGGCACCTGCAACACTTGCCCCCGCATAATTGGACTCCATGCTTCAACCACAATGTGATGTGTCCGACAATAAGCAACCAAATCTGGCGTTTGCAAATAGGGATGAAATTCAATTTGATTAACCATCGGGGCAATATTTACACTTTGCAGCAAGTCATCCAAATGAGGCACCAGAAAGTTGCTCACCCCGATTGCTTTCACTCGACCAGTTTGATAAATCGTCTCAAAAGCTCGCCATGTGTCTTTATACTTACCATTCACCGGCCAATGAATCAGATACAAATCGAGGTAGTCTAATCCAAGTTTTTTCATACTGATGTCGAAAGCTCTCAAAGTTTGATCATATCCCTGATCGCTGTTCCACACTTTGGTCGTCACAAAAACTTCGCTTCGTGGCAGGCCGCTTTCGCGAACAGCTTTGCCTACGCCTGATTCGTTCCGATAAAATGTCGCCGTATCAATGCTGCGATACCCCACATCAAACGCCCATCGAATCGCTTGTTCAACTTCCGTTCCGTCTTCACTTTGAAACACACCTAATCCTAAAAGTGGCATGAGTACACCATTGTGCAGGGCAACTTTATCTTGAATTGATTGTACCATCTGTATCATTCCTTTATTTTTGAATATGCATTGTCAACTGATTATAATTCAGTTCAAATTATTTATCGTGTTTATATCTTGGAGCTATAAAAACATGGAAAACTCAACGGAAAAATCTATTCAATTGTTTAAATTCATTCAAACTTTGGATGATTTTCAACTTATTGCAGATTCACCAGCAGGATATGATCACATGGGTGCAATTATTTGTGATGCGGGTTTGCAAGCAGGCATCAAATATGAGACGGTGGTCTGGCCTCGGGTGAAGCATGTATTGGAAACTTTCCCTGAAGCGAAAACGACGAGCGCCTTTCAGCGTGTGTTGATGATTGTTGGCGCAACCAATCTTTTGACGTGGCGTCTTGATCGAAAGATCAATACGATTGTGGATTTGACACAACTTTTTGTATCAGAAGGGCTGGAAACGGCCGTTTCTCTCCAAACATGGCTGCAAGAATCAAAAAATATTGAGCGACTCAAAAAAATCAAAGGCATTGGTCCGAAAACGGCCGATTATTTCAAAATCTTGGTTGGTTTGCCAACGAGTGCCATTGATATTCATTTGCGTCGATTTATTGAACAAGCAGGCGTCGTGGTAACAAGGTATGAAGCTGCACAAGATGTTATTCGAGAAACGGCCGTTCTTCTCAAGACCGACGAACGCACGCTAGATTACAGTATTTGGAAATATATGGCAGGATAAACCAAAATAACACGCCATTATTCGGTTATTCTGTACGAAATGTAAAAACGCCGTTGACATCTCTCATTTCTCTGTTACTATGTGCAGCATCATGAAAGCGATATTTACTCAATCACCATTTCGTTTTTACCGCCGTAGCCGGACCATAGGTCTGGTTTTTTAGGTTGATTGAGTTTTAAACAGAAGCTAACAACAGCCGCCAGGCCCCTCACTTAGGGTCTGGCGGTTTTTTTTTGCGTCATGGAAATAAAGCATTTCAGCATTTCAGCACTTCAGCGAGGAAGATTCTTAGCTGACTAGCTGATATGCTGACAAGCTGACAAGCTCTTCCAAGGAGATTAAAATGATTCGCGCAGGCATTTTTGGAGCAACCGGATATACCGGGTTTGAATTAGTAAAAATTTTGGCAATGCACGCTCAGGTGGAGATTTCATTTGCCACGTCGCAGTCGTATGCGGGGAAACTGTTGTCGAACTTATACCCAGCAGCGCCGGACCTGCCGCTCATTTCGGGGAGTGATGCCCCACTGGCAGAGACCGACGCTGTTTTTTTGTGTTTGCCACATGCGGCGGCGGCAGAAACGGCCGTTACTGCCCTTGCTGCTGGCTGCCGCGTCATCGACCTCAGCGCCGACTTCCGCATTAAAGACGAAAATACTTATAATAATTGGTACGATCACACGCATCCAGCCCCCCATTTGCTGGCACAAGCTGTGTATGGACTTACCGAATTTGCGCGTGAACAATTGCCTGCCGCTCAGCTTGTTGCAAATCCAGGCTGCTACCCGACCAGTGTACTCATGGCATTAAAACCGCTGCTCGATATGAATATTCCACTGACTGGCCCCATCATCGCAGATTCTAAATCAGGCGTTTCTGGTGCAGGGCGTGCGCCGAAACAAAATACGCATTTTGTAGAAGTCACCAACAATTTTTCGCCCTACAAAATCGGCCGAACCCATCGACATCTGCCTGAAATGGAGCAAGCAATTGGCTGGTGGCATGACAATCCACCTCAACTCATATTTTCGCCCCATTTGCTGCCCGTGCCGCGTGGCATTCTGTCCACAATTTATGTGTCGCTGGTGGGTGATGTGGATGAAGGGATGTTAAGGGAGGAATACGGCCGTTTCTATGCCAACGAGCCATTCGTGAAGGTATTGCCAGCCGGGCAGCTCTCCACATTGGCACACGTCGTCCACACCAACCACTGCGTTATCAGTCTGACGCTAGCAGGCAGCACCCTCATCCTCACCTCTGCAATCGACAATCTGGTCAAAGGTGCAGCAGGACAGGCAGTGCAGAACATGAATGTGATGTTTGAATTAGAAGAAACGAGTGGCCTTATTTGATAGGAGATTGAGAGATGCATGTACTAAAAATTGGTGGAAATGAACTGAGCGACCCGACATTTTTGGCAACGCTGGCACAAACAGTCGCCGCAGCAGATGAACCAACGGTTATTGTTCATGGTGGCGGCAAAGCCATCGCTGATTTACAGGCAAAATTAGGCCTTGCAACTGTCAAAGTAGACGGCTTACGGGTCACGAACCACGACTCCTTAACGGTTGCCGAAATGGTTCTCTCAGCCAAGGCAAACAAATTGATTGTAAAGGCGCTGATAGCAGCGGGCATAGATGCAATTGGGTTGAGCGGTGTTGATGGCGGCCTCCTGAAATGCAAGAAAAAACAACACCCAACTGCAGATTTAGGCTTTGTTGGCGAAGTGGTCGAAGTACGTACCGATCTGATTCAACAATTGATGGACAATGGGATGACGGTGGTGCTGTCGCCAATTTCGCTGGGGCTAGATGGTTACACTTACAATATCAACGCCGATGAAGCCGCCAGTGCAGTTGCGTTAGCATTGAATGCTGACTTGCTGAGTTTCCTTTCGAATGTGCCCGGTGTGATAGCTAACGATAGCGTCATACCCAAATTGACACTGCCAGAAACTGAGCTGCTGATTGAATCTGGTGTGATCAATGGCGGGATGGTGCCAAAGGTTCGTTCGGCGCTTGATGCAGTCGACCAAGGGCTGAAACAAGCCCGCATTGTCAATTTGGCGGGGCTGCAAGCAATGGGTGGGACAATTTTTTCAGGAATGAGGATGGAATAAAGATGGATGAGGTGATGATACGGCCGTTTACCCTCAACGACCACGCCAACGCAATTGCCCTGTGGCGGCAGAGCGAAGGTGTCGGCTTGAGCAGCGCTGATGAAAAACCAGCGATTGCCAAATATCTGGCACGTAATCCAGGCATGAGTTTTGTAGCTTTCTATGAAAACCAACTGGTTGGAGCCATTTTATGCGGCCATGATGGGCGTCGGGGTTATATTCATCATTTAGCCGTCCACCCAGAATTTCGACGTAGTGGCATTGGTCAACAATTAGTAGCACATGGATTGTCAGCGCTAGCCGAGGCTGGCATCGATAAATGCCACCTCTTTATTTTTCACAAAAATGAATCGGGAAAAGCATTTTGGGAAAGTATAGGCTACTCCTTACGAATGGATATTCAAATCATGTCGAAGCTTATTTAAACCAATCACATTCGTCTTGTGATTCCTCGGGAGACCTCGGAATGACAGGTTTAAGAGCGATTTTTTACAGGAGGTAAGAATAATGAAACTGAATGCGCAAGCGATTATTGAAGCAGAAGCGAATTATGTGCTGCAAACGTATGTGCGGCCTGAAGTGGTGTTTACGCATGGCAATGGTGCTTATTTGTTCGATACAGACGGCAACGAGTACCTGGATTTTACATCTGGTATTGCGGTGACGTCGTTGGGGCATGGGAATGAGTCGTGGGTAACGGCCGTTTCCCACCAAGCCACCCAACTTACTCACGTCAGCAACCTTTACCACACCGCACCCCACGCCATGCTGGCAAAACGGCTGGTGGAAAATTCGTTTGCAGACAAAGTGTATTTTTGTAATTCGGGTGCGGAAGCGAATGAAGCGGCGATTAAGTTTGCCAGAAAAGTGGGAAAAACAAGAAACAAAAAACAAAAAACAGAAAACGGGAAACCAAAACCGTCTGGCAAGACTAAAGTAGTCGCGTTTACGGGATCGTTTCATGGGCGGACGATGGGGGCGCTGGCGGCGACTTATAAGGATAAATACCGTGAGCCGTTTTTGCCGGTGATGCCGGGAGCTGTATTTGCCATATTTAAT
>QQUD01000799.1 GCA_008501785.1 Chloroflexota bacterium | reverse complement strand
ATTAATTATTAACCAGTTAATTATTAATTATTTCTCTTGTTGAAAGGAGAAGTGATATGGCTCAAAATGGCCAAGTAAAAACGGCAACCGTTCGCATTCAGCGGTTTAATCCTGATGTGGATAAGAAGCCGTATTTGGATGCATTTACAGTAGATGTGACGCCGGAGACGACGATTTTGGATGCTTTGGAAGCAGTTAAGTCGTTTCAAGATGGCAGTGTCACGTTTCGGCGCTCGTGCCGCCATGCGATTTGTGGCAGCTGTGCGATGAATATTAATGGCAAAAATATGCTGGTGTGTAATGTGCCGCTGCGTGAGCATTTGGACCGGAAGAATCGGGTGACAATACGGCCGTTACCTTACCTCCCTGTCATCAAAGACCTCGTGGTTGATCGATCCTCATTCTGGGAACAATACATGCGCATTAAGCCGTGGCTGGTGCCACCCGACAACGTACCTGAAAAAGAGTTCCGTGTCTCGCCAGAAGAAGTGGCGGCGCTGAATAATGCAGAAAAATGCATTATGTGTGGCGCATGTTACTCGGCATGTACCGTGACGGCGATGAGCAAAAATTACATCGGCCCAGCGGCATTGCTGAAAGCGTTCTTGCGGGTGTTGGACCCACGAGACAGTATTCCGGGGGAACGGCTGGCTGAAGTTGGTAGCGATGAAGGCGTTTACCGTTGTCATACAATTTTCAACTGCATTGATGCGTGTCCAAAGGGTTTGGACCCAACCAAGGCGATTGAAACGATGCGCCGTCTAGCGATGAAGCGGTTGGCAATGGAAGATGCGAGAAACGGCCGTCAAAAATCAATCAACGACCCTATCCCGCTCAAAGTAACTTCTGGCTGATAGCTGAAGGCTGATAGCTGATACTTATGCTTTCAGCATTTAGGAGAAACATCCATGTATAAAACCACAGGGTTTATCAGTTTCCTTTTCCGGCGCGTTTCTGGTATGGCGCTGGTTCTTTACTTATTCATGCACATGTTGGTTATTGGGTCTATCAATGCTGGCCCAGAAGCGTTTGATGCGCGACTAGCCATTGTGCAGGCTCCCTTGTTCAAGCTAGGGGAAGTGCTGCTGTTGGCGGCAGTTATCTATCACGGGTTTGACGGCATTCGCATTCTTATTGTGGACTTCTTCCACATTACCGAATACCGCAAAAGCATGTTTTATGCCATGTTTGTCATGTTCATCATTGTGCTGATTGCAGGTGGCGTACCGTTGATACTGTTTATGATGGAAGAATTAGCAGCTGGGTAAAACGGAGAAATCAAATGAGAGTATATAGAATGCAACGAATCAGCGCGATTGCGTTGGTAGTTTTTATGACGATTCATATGGTTGTGATCCATTATCCGCCTGGACACATTGACTTTAGCCGAATTATTGACCGCATGGCGAATCCAGTTTGGAAAGCAATTGACATTGCGTTCCTCTTTTTTGTGCTGATGCATGCGTTAGCAGGTGCCTATGTGGTGCTGACGGATGTGGACAAGGTGGCGATGTACAAAAAAGTGTTGGCTGGTGCAGCCGTTGCCCTTGGCATTGTTGGGTTTATTTACGGAACCATGACAGTTTTAGCTTTTCAACCGCCAGTTTAAATGATTGGTAGATTGGTAAAATTGGTGTATTAGTAAATTCGTGACTAGAATTTGCTAATATACCAAATGTTACGAATTACACACATCATTCCGAGGTCCGCCGAGGAATCTTGCTTTGAGGTAGAGGATTATTGGCAGACACAAAGCAAGATTTCTCACTCCGAAGACTTCGTTCGAAATGACAGTGTGAGTTACCAACTACTCCCCTAGGAGGAAAAAATGGTCAATATGAAAACAATTGATTTAACCGATGCCTTTGTTGAATTGATTCGACGGGCAGCGACGATTTTGCCAGATGACATGAAAGGTGCGTTGTCCAAGGCAGAAGGCAATGAAGACGACGGAACCGCAGCTAAAAGCGCCCTCAACACGATTTTGCTCAATGTTGACATAGCCGAGAAGAATTCTACCCCCATTTGCCAGGACACTGGCACGCCCATCTTTGAAGTTTTTTACCCGCTTGGCGTTTCTACCCGCCGTTTAGCTGAACAGATGCGCAAAGCGGCCGATATTTCCACGCAAAATGCTTATTTGCGCCCCAATGCGGTTGACAGTTTGACAGGCGAAAACAGCGGCAACAACATTGGTGAAGATTTCCCGACGATGCATTTCCACGAATGGGACGAAGACCATATTCATGTCGATTTGCTGCTGAAAGGTGGCGGCTGTGAAAATGTGTCGGCGCAATACAAATTGCCAGATTCAGGTTTGAAAGCAGGGCGCGATTTAGAAGGTGTACGCCGCGTGGTGCTCGATTCTGTGCAGAATGCGCAAGGTAAAGGGTGTGCGCCTGCTGTGCTGGGTGTGGCTGTTGGTGGGGATCGTGGATCATCTTACATCAAGGCTAAACAACAGCTTTTCCGCAAGCTGGAAGACACGAACGAAAATGAAGAGTTGGCGGCAATGGAAGATCGTATTTATGAAGAGTCGAACGAATTGGGCATTGGCCCAATGGGTTTTGGCGGCAAAACGAGCGTGCTGGGCGTGAAAATGGCCGCACAGCATCGCGTTCCAGCTTCGTATTATGTGTCGATTGCGTACATGTGTTGGGCGAATCGCCGCTCACATATGGATGTGCAGCTAGGTGGTGAAGATGTGGAGGTGAGCTATGCATAAGTTGACCACGCCAATTTCGGATGAAGCGATAAAAGAGCTGAAAGCGGGTGATCCGGTTTCGTTGAATGGCATTATTGTCACGGGGCGGGATGCGGCGCACAAGTTTATGATTGAGAATTTTATCCGCAGTGATGGAGTGCCTGCCGAGGAAACAGAACTGTATGAAGAACTGAAAAAGCTGCTGGATGGTGGCGTGATTTATCATTGTGGCCCAGTGGTAAAGCAAGATGACGCCGGGAATTGGTCGTTTGTGGCGGCTGGCCCAACCACGAGCATTCGTGAGGAAGTGTATCAGCCTGAGGTGATTGCGCACTTCAACTTGAAGGGTGTGATTGGTAAGGGCGGCATGGGTGCGAATACGTTGCGGGCTTGTGAAGAGGAAACGGCCGTTTACCTCCACGCCATCGGCGGTGCAGCCAGCCTGATTGCCCAATCTGTGAAAGAAGTGATCGGTGTCTACAAACTGGCAGAGTTTGGTGTGCCCGAAGCGATGTGGGTGATTCGTGTTGAAGATTTCCCGGTGGTGGTGACGATGGACAGCCACGGTAACAGCATCCACAAGAACATAGAAGCGGAATCGCAAGGCAAGCTTGCTGAGATTATTGGTGTTTAATCCCGAATAAGACGAATAGACGAATGGCACGAATGTTTTTGGATGTTCGTGCCATTTTTGTTTCTTGACGATGT
>QQUD01000367.1 GCA_008501785.1 Chloroflexota bacterium | reverse complement strand
AAGAGGCAATTGCTGTGGGGACAATTGCTGCGCGTCAAGACCAAGACCATCTCGTGACCGCCTACCGCGATCATGGGCACGCACTCGCAGTTGGCCTGCCCACCAAAAATGTCATGGCCGAATTGATGGGCAAAGCAACCGGCGTCGCTGGCGGTCGCGGTGGTTCCATGCACATGGCCGACAAAGACAAACGTTTTTGGGGTGGCTACGGCATCGTTGGCGCACACCTCACGCTCGGTGTCGGGTTTGCACTAGCCGAACAATACAAAGGCACAGACGGCGCATCCCTCTGCTACTTTGGTGACGGCGCAACCAACATTGGCTACTTCCACGAATCGCTAAACCTGGCAGGCGTATGGGATCTGCCCATCGTCTTTATTTGCGAAAACAACAAATATGGCATGGGAACGGCCGTTGAAAAAGCCTCCGCCGCGCCCCAAATGGTTGACAAAGCCAAAGCCTACAAAATTCCAGCTAAACAAGTCGATGGCATGGACGTGATCGCCGTCTACGAAGCCACCCAAAAAGCATTGGCCGCCTGCCGCAAAGGCAAAGGCCCCCAATTCTTGGAAATGCTCACCTATCGCTACGAAGGTCACAGCATCGGCGACCGCACCAAATACCGGTCAACCACCGAACTCGACAAATGGCGCGACGAAAAAGACCCTATCGCCACCTTACAAAAACGCCTGTTAGAAGAACATGGCGTCACTGAAGCCGAACTGATCGCCATTGGCAAAGACGTGCAGCACGAAGTTGAAGAAGCCGTTCGCTTCTCCAACGAATCCCCACTACCCGGTTTCGACACACTCTACGATCACATTTATCCAGCAAACGGGGAGGTAAACTAATCATGGCCCGTCAAACATTACGCGAAGCAATCACCGCCGCCCTGCGCGAAGAAATGCAGCGCGACGAAAACGTATTCATCATGGGCGAAGAAGTGGGCGCATGGGGCGGCACTTACGCCGTCACCAAAGGATTCATCGATGAATTCGGCCCTAATCGCGTCCGTGACACCCCCATTTCCGAAATGGTCATTGCCGGAGCCGCCACGGGCGCAGCCATGGCTGGCACGCGTCCCGTTGCTGAATTTATGACCATCAACTTCGCCTTTGTCGCCTTCGATGCCATTGTCAACCATGCCGCCAAAGTCAGCTACATGTTTAACGGCCAATTCGACTGCCCGGTCGTCTTTCGCGCGCCTGGAGGTGGTGGCAAACAGTTGGGCGCTACCCACAGCCACACGCCAGATGTCATCTTTGCCCATTTTCCAGGGTTGAAAGTGGTTTGCCCCGCGACTCCCTACGATGCCAAAGGTTTGCTCAAAGCTGCCATCCGCGACAATGGGCCGGTTTTGTTTATCGAACCCGTGCCACTGTACACCTCACCCAAAGTTCGTGATGAAGTGCCAGAAGGCGACTACACAGTTCCAATTGGCGTAGCCGACATCAAGCGCGAAGGCTCCGACGTCACCATCGTCACCTACGGCGAAGGGCTGCACACGTCACTCGATGCAGCCAAAGAGCTTGCCAAGGAAGGCATCGAAGCTGAAATTGTCGATTTGCGCACGCTGCAACCTTTAGATATGTCGGTAGCGCTGGAATCGTTTAAAAAGACAAACAAAGCGGTCGTGGTAGAATTTGGCCACCAAACATACGGCATTGGTGCTGAAGTTGTGGCGCAAATTCAGGATGAGGCGTTTGACTATCTAGATGCCCCCGTGAAACGCGTCGCTCAATATGATGTACCCGCCCCTTACTCGGGCGAGTTAGAAAAAGCAGCATTGCCAAATGCACAAAAAGTAATTGATGTTGTGAAGGAGATTCTCTAATGGCTGAATTTATTAAAATGCCCACGCTGGGCTTTGATATGGAAGAAGGCACAATGGGAACCTGGCTCAAAAATGTTGGGGACCCTGTAAAAAAAGGCGACGTTTTGGCCGAAATTGAATCGGACAAGGTAACGCAGGAATTGCAAGCGCGTGCGGAAGGCGTGCTGCTAGTACATCTGGCAAATCCTGGTGATTTGATTCCGGTGGGTGCTTCTTTAGGCATCATTGGTGCAGATGGCGAGGATGTTGCAGCGATGGTTGCGGAAGCTGGCGGGGCTGGACCTGCCCCCGCAGCAGAAGAGGCACCGACAAATGGCGCGGCTCCGGTTGCTGAGGTGAAGGAAGTTGTGGCGGAAACGGCCGTTTCCGCCCCCACATCCGCCGACGACATCAAAGCCACCCCAATCGCCCGTCGCATCGCCAAAGAAAACGGCATCAATCTGGCCCAAGTAACCGGTACTGGCCCTGGTGGACGCATTCGCAAAGCCGATGTTGAAGCCGCCATCAGCCAACCCAAACCAACCGCAGCGCCTGCGCCAGTGGCAGCACCCACTGCACCAGCGCCAGCCCCCGTGGCACCAGCACCCATTCCGGCAGGCCCAGAACAAACCGAAGTGCCACTGACACGGATGCGCTCAGCCATTGCCCGCCGCATGGCCGAAAGCAAAACCACCGTACCGCACTTTTACGTCACATCTGAGATTGCGATGGATGACCTGTTTGCCCTGCGTAAACAAATCAACGCCAAACTCGACCCAGAAGAAAAAATCACGGTTAACGATCTGGTTGTGAAAGCCGCAGCGCTGGCATTACGCGAATTCCCGAACATCAACGCCGCGTTTGGTGGTGACAAAATCATCCAAAACAATCGCATTAGCGTTGGTTCAGCCGTTGCCGTTCCTGGCGGATTGCTCACCATCGTGCAGCAAGACACCGATATTTCCAGCATCTCCAAGATTGCCCGGGACCACAAAGCAATGATTGGCCGCGCGCGTGATGGCAAAGTACAGCCAGATGACATTCAGGGTGCAACCTTTACCGTCAGCAACCTGGGGCCATTCGATGTCGAAAACTTCGTCGCCATCATCAACCCGCCGCACGCCGCCATTTTGGCAGTTGGATCTGCAAACAAAGTACCCGTAGTCGTTGGCGACGAACTGGCAGTTGGACTGCGCATGAAAGCCACTCTTTCAGCCGATCACCGCGTCACCGACGGAGCCGAAGCGGCTCAATATATGCAATTGTTTAAAGCAATCTTAGAAGAACCACTGCGGTTACTTTTATAAGTCAGATAGTCGGGTAGTCTTTAGTCGGGTAGTCGAGTATTCAGGAAGCTTTTCCGACTAGCCGACTACCAGACTATCTGACTACAAAACTCTCAGACTACAAGACAAGCAGAAAATCTGTTATACTATCAGATGCAGGTTCACATAATCATATTTTACCGGACGGACTTGCTCACAATTTCACTTCATCAGCAGGAGTAGTATCTATGTCCACAATGCTTGTGATAGATGATGGCGAGCTTGTTTCGAGAACGTTACAACGAGTCTTAAAAATCTATGGCTATCAAGTCATGGTGGCC
>QQUD01000431.1 GCA_008501785.1 Chloroflexota bacterium | reverse complement strand
CGCTGTACAATCACATTTAACCGAACTTGGCCCTGACCAAATCACAAACTTTAATCAAACACTTTTTCAACCTATAACATATGGAGATGACAACGAATGATAGGAATCAACGTATAAGAAATCTGTATACGTTAATTCCTATCATTCGCTGTCATCCCACTCTAAATATAATGAAAGAAATAACAAACCTTTACGATCTCACATTTGACGAACTCACCCAATTCATAACCAACCTTGGCCAACCTAAATACCGGGCCAAACAGGTATGGGAATGGCTGTACCACAATTTTGCTGGCACCGTATCAGACATGACGAATTTGCCGAAGAAGATGCGGGCAGGGTTGGAAACGGCCGTTACCCTCCACATCGGCAACATCGTTGACGAAATGCACTCCAACGACAACAAAACCAAAAAAGTGCTGTTTCAACTTGAGGACGATCAATTCATCGAAACCGTGCTCATGAAATACGACAAGCGGCGCACGCTTTGCATCAGCACCCAAGCAGGCTGCGCGATGGGCTGCATCTTTTGTGCCACTGGACAGATGGGCTTTTTCCGCAATCTGACAATTGCCGAAATTGTAGTGCAAGTGATGCATTTTGCACGAGAACTGGCCGTTGATGGCGAGCACGTCACCAACATCGTGATGATGGGCATGGGCGAACCACTGCACAACTACACAAATACACTAGCCGCCATTGACCGACTCACCGATGAAACCGGCTTCAACCTTGGTGCACGTAAAATCACCATTTCAACCGTGGGTATGGTCCCTGCCATTCGCCGCTACGCCGATGAGCAGCGGCAAACCCCCATCGCCGTCTCCCTCCATGCCGCAACCGATGAAGAGCGAAACAAGCTAATTCCAGTAAACAAGCGCTGGCCCATTGCCGACGTGCTTGACGCATGTCACTACTACGTTGAAAAAACAGGGCGACGCATTACGTTCGAATGGGCGCTCATCAACGGCGAAAACGACACAACCGCACAAGCCCACGCACTTGGCAAATTGCTGCATGGCCTGATCTGTCACGTCAACCTGATTCCGCTCAACCCAACAGAGGGGTATGGTGGTCAACCTTCCTCACGCGAGCAAGTAGATGCTTTCCAAACTATTTTGGAGCATTACAGCGTATCTAGCACGGTTAGGGTCAGGCGTGGCATTGATATTCAGGCAGGCTGCGGTCAACTACGAGACCGTCACGAAAAAGGGTTTAAGCTAGAAGCGTAACATTTGATTACCATTTTAATTTTTGAATCGCCATCATTCGATGACGATAGCCTCAACCACAACCCAAATACCAACACGGATTGTCTTGATTGCCATTCGCCCGAATCTCAAAATGAATATGTGGTCCTGATGAATTACCTGTGTTACCTGATGCACCAATCACATTGCCTTGATAGACAATTTGCCCAGGTACAACGCTAATACCGCTTAAATGTGCATACAATGTCTCAAAGCCATTCCCATGATTCACAACAATCAAATTACCATACCCCCACGTATTCCACCCCGCATATGTCACGGTGCCAGTGTCCGATGCAAAAACCGCATTCCCCTCTGACAGAGCAATATCAAGTCCACGATGACCATACCAATAAAACTGAGTATAGTTTCGTGAACCAACTGGAAAAATGTAGGTGCCGGTTCCCACAACTACAGGATTTCCACCAAAAGAAGAACCACTCGAAACCGATGATAAATCAGGTGGTGACCACACAAAAAGCTCACGCACAGCACCGGGCACAAGAATTTGAGTCTCAGGTTCCAGTCGGTATGGAAATTCCAGATTGTTGGGTTCGTATGCCACAATCTCTTCTGTCGGAATACCGTAAAGTGTTGCCAAACTTTCTAGCGAATCACCTGGCAGTACGTCATGAAGCACACCGTTTATCGGCAGGATGATCAATTCGACATCTGTTTGCAACAAACTAGATTCCTGGCTCAGTTGGGGATTCCCACCCAACAACGTTTCCGAATTAATACCAAACTTATCTGCAATGCTGTTTGGCGTATCGCCGCGTTCAACCACATACGTTTCAAATTCGTGTTCGGGCAGCTTCCCAGAAAAAGTATGGGGATTGGGAGCCGGAGCCAGTCCATCATCTGTGATAACGGGAATATCGCTGTCAAAGGCTTGAGACGGGATTGTGTCATCTGTTGTTGAAGGTGAAGTTGGCGTGGAAACGGCCGTTTCCCCATCCCCCCCATCCTCATCATCCACACCAGCAAACCCCACACGCCACCCCACAAACATTAGCAGAACCATCACAATACCTGTAAAAATCTTGCTGAAGTTTTGAAAATTATTTTGAGTCATATTCATAGGTAAATTCCCGCAAAAAACATGCAAAAAGCAAGCATATTTTGCAGAATTAAATCGAATTTATTGTGCGCAATTTTGGGTTGGCCCCGATAAATAGAAAAGCGGATCATCCCGAATATCATTCAAGCGAATTTCAAGGTGAAGATGCGGCCCAGACGAATTCCCAGTGTTGCCCGTGGCCCCAATATATTCCCCTTGCTGCACAACCTGACCAGGATACACAGATATGCTGCTGAGATGAGCATACAGCGTCTCATAGCCATTTCCATGATTAATCACAATCAGATTTCCGTAATCATAATAAGTGCCTGCCGCCCAGCTAGCATAGGTCACAGTTCCTCTATCAGCCGCAACCAAAGCAGCCCCGTCAGACATACTCACATCAAGTGCTGGATGTCCCGCCCAAGCATATTGCGTGATACAACGTCCACCAACTGGCCATACATACGTGCCAGTTCCCACAACTGCAAAACCATTTTGTCCCACACCCGCTACAGATTTGGGCGCTGTCCAGTAAAACTGACCAACAGTTGCTCCAGGAACCAACAATTGTGTCTCTGGCACCAGTCGCAAGAAAGGTGCCTCTAGATTGTTCGACGCGACGGCAACAATGTCAGCTACCGGTATTTTGTACAAATCCGAAATACTTTCTAAGGTCTCGCCAGGAGCAACCGTATGCAAAACACCATCAATCGGTAAAATGACCAGTTCCGTATCCGCAGCCAAAGCGTTTGATTCTTGACTAAGCCAGGGATTCCCGCCCAACAATGTTTCGGGAGAAATACCGTGCTGATCAGCAATACGGTTAGGTGTCTCACCGCGCTCAACTACATGAATGGTAAAACTATGCGCGGGTTGTCGTGCCTGGTAGGTGTGGGGATTAGGGGCTGGGGCCAGATTGGTGTCAGTAATAATGGGTGCGGATGTGAATGAGATGGGGGTTGTGGGGGGGGAAACGGCCGTTTCCGTCACAACTTCCGCAAAATCCTCAACCGCCACTTCCACAGCAGTCAGTTCAGGCATATCAAACGACTCAGCCGACACCTCAAATTGGCTAATCCATCGGACCTGGCCCCAAAATACAAACCC
>QQUD01000921.1 GCA_008501785.1 Chloroflexota bacterium | reverse complement strand
TTTGCCCAGATCGAAGCTAACGGCAAAATACTGAGGTGGATTGTCGGCTAAAATGCGTTCGAGCACGGTGCGAATGAAGCCATACGTGGCGTTGGTCGGTTCGCCATCTTTGGTGGTGAATGCTTCCATCGGCAGTGCAAAAAACATGCGGTATGCCAGGGCGTGTCCATCAATTAAAACAAGCTGATTAACTGTCATGGGGTATCCTTAAGAGCTAGAGTAATGAGCTAGAGATTGAGTTTTAGACTATTGTCACTAGCTGTTATTTTACCACGAAACGAATGTTCTAGGAACTAATAAATGAGATCGCCACGGACAAAAGCGGCCGTTTCTTCTCGCACCGGGTTCGTAAAAAATGTATCGGTGTCGGTGAGTTCGACAAGACGGCCGTTTAACAACAATGCCGTGCGATGCGCCAACCGCTTCGCCTGAAACACATTGTGCGTCACCAACACAACCGTCGTACCATTCTGCTGGTTTTCCTCAGCCACAATTTTTTCCATGAGGCCGACATTGTAGGGGTCAAGATTGGCTGTTGGCTCATCTAGCAGCAGCACGTCGGGACGCAATACAAGTGCTCGCGCCAGCGCCACCCGCTGCGCTTCACCCGCCGATAGTTTCGTAGCTCTTTGTCCACTAAAGCCTTCCAATCCCAGCCGCTTGAGCAAGGTTTCAATATCCTCAGTCGCAATCTTATCGCCACGTAAATTCAATCCATATCGCACATTCGCCATCACGCTACGATTCAGTAAACATGGATTTTGGAAAACAGTGGTGATGCGGCGGCGGGTAGCGAGTGGCAGGTGTCCATTGGCTGGATTGCCTTCGAATTGAATATCGCCGGTTGTGGGTGATTCTAAAAAGTTGAGCAAACGCAGCAGGGTGCTTTTGCCAGCACCACTTGGCCCAACCAGTGCCAATATTTCACCCTTGTTGATGTCGATTGAAGCGAGATTGAGGACAGAACGGCCGTTATACTTTTGCGTCACATTGGTTAATGTATAAAGTGATTTCATAAGAATTTCACAGAGTTTCACGGAGGATAGCACAGAGTTTCACAGAGGAAAAAAGGGAGAAAAATTCTCTGTGAGGCTCTATGGCTTCTCCGTGTCACTCCGTGTTCCCGCCCCTTTCCAATTGATACATGACAAAATTAGCGGCAAAGGCAAGCGTAAGCAGAATGATGCCAAGTGCCAATGCCAATGCAAAATTACCTTTGCGGGTTTCTAGCACAATCGCAGTCGTGAGTACACGGGTTTGGTTTTCGATATTGCCACCGACCAGCATCACCGCGCCGACTTCGGAGATGATGCTGCCAAATGAAGCGACGATGGCGGCCAGCACCCCCAACCGTGCTTCGGTGAGCACAGTCCACGCTAATTGCCAACGAGTCGCGCCCAATGAACGGATTTGCAATCTCAGCGGTAAGTCTACGGAGCGAACGGCCGTTAACGTCAACCCCACCATCAGCGGCAGCGCAATTATCGTCTGCGCCACGATCATTGCTGAAGGCGTAAACAGCCAGCGCAGGTCGCCCAACACCCCTTGATTCGACAAAAATAGATACACAAACAACCCTACCACCACCGGCGGCAGACCCATCCCCGTATAAATCAACGGCAGCAAACAGCCCGCCAATGGCACCCGCTCCCGCAATCCCAACGCCACACCAATCGGCAGACCAATCCCAATCGCCAACACCAGCGCCACGCCCGTCACGCGCAGCGTCAACGCCACCACTTCCAACAGCGCCGAATCAAAACTGACTAATAATTCAATTGCATTGAGAAAAGCATCGATCAGTGTGTTCATAAAAGGTGCAAGGTGCAAGGTGCAGGGGGCAAAGGAAGATTCTTCCTTGCAACTTGCCCCTTGCCCCCTGCATTACAAATATTTCAAAAACGCCCCCGGATCATTCAAAAACGATTTCGTCACCGTCACATGTTCTAATTCTTCGTAGATTACTGGCTCAATGGGCGTATAGTCAAAGCTGAGAATGGCAGCATCGGGATAAGCCATCAAGATAGGTGAATGGGTGGCGACGATGAATTGGCAGTTTTGGGCCACCATTTGTTTCATCAACGAGATGAGTGTGATTTGGCGCATGGGTGACAATGGCGTTTCAGGTTCATCGAGCAGATAGAGGCTGTTTGGCATAAATCGGGCTTGAAACAGTTCCAGAAAGCTTTCGCCATGCGAATAGGTGCCGAGGTGACGGCCGTATTGCTCCCTTAACGCCCGTAATTCATTTTCATACGGCATCCTGGCATACCCTTTAGCTGTTTCCGAACGATTGACATAATCAATATCAACTTGCTTCAGCTCAGCCAGCAATTCCGCTTCCATCAGCGTCAGCCGCTTGACATAACCAAAGAAATCTTCTGCACGCAGAAAAAACCCATTGCGCGTACGTGCTCGCCACGACAATCGCAGTTTGTTGGCAAGTTCGCGAACGGCCGTTAACGTCCCATCCTGCCCCACATCCTCACTGCCAATCGTGTTTGCACCCACTGCCAGCGCCAGTGCCTCGATAAATGTCGATTTACCAGACCCATTCTCACCCACTAAAAAGGTCACCGGAGCCGTAATTTCTAACTGCTTAAATTTTGAAATAGCGGGAATATTGAAGGGGAAAACGGCCGTTTCTGCTCC
Organism: Chloroflexota bacterium; assembly: GCA_008501785.1. The sequence goes on along the minus strand of QQUD01000921.1, from coordinate 769 downwards.
AGACACACCATTAAACCGAATCGCTCGCAAATGCATAATTATTTTTACTTGACCTCATGTAATGAATCAATGTCACTATATCTCCAATCACTATTTTCAGAAAACATTGCAACACAACCTGTACCCATGCCAAAGATGAAGTTGGTATTCTGTTGTGAATCGATAATCAAGACTATGCTTGTCGTTCAGGTTTCTCACAGCCGCTTTTTGATTTGAGGCGAAAAGGGACTTCAAGTTGTTCGGGCACATCCTCTATGTGATGCCAAGTATCACCATTATTCCTATGGCAAGAATCAACGAATAATCACTCAACCATTCTTTATTCGTTGATTCCTAATATTCGCTGTACTCGCTCCTAAAAACATGATTTGTTAGTCAATCAGGCTGAAAGACAGTTTCTTCTACATTCTCATACACTTGCACATCACCAGACTCAAAAATCAGCGGCCATTCCGCCACATCCTGCAATATCTCAGCCACACCGGGTACATTAAACTGCGCCCAATTGTGCCACAACTTATCCACAACGACGAAACGCGCCAAACGGTAATCTGCATCAAAAACCTGCCGCTCCGCAGGCAAATCTGCCGGAATATGTGGCGTGCCATACCCCACTGCCACCGCCGCCAGCTGAAAATCGGCAACACGGCCGTTTACCATCCAGCTCATCGTCGGCGACACAATCACCAAATCATCTCCCTGCACCCGCGAATTTAGAAACTCAGCCACCCCCACCGCATCCCCCGCATCCACCAAAAACGGATCAACG
>QQUD01000463.1 GCA_008501785.1 Chloroflexota bacterium | reverse complement strand
CGGGGGTTGTTTTGGCTACTTGGGTTCATAGTTTTCCCTGACGACTTGAGCCTGCCTTTTGTCTATTAGGTACGGTTGTCTGTTTTTTTGTTTTGCAAAAGGACTTGACATCATGATAGTAAGCTACCAAAAACCACACGCAATCAAGATGGCGGCAGCAAAATCTGGTCCTCAATCGCTCGGCGATCAGGCACATACGCCACCTGCAGACACCACACTAGCAACCTGTTTACTTCTAGATAATGCGCTAACAATTCAACCTGCTTCGCCGACAGCTTCCCCCACTCAGCCACTTCTTCATCATCAATGGGGAACTTCTGGTAAACATCCCATTGATCCCGATACATGTCTACAATCGATTCGAGCTTTTTAGAAAACTCCTGCCAGACTGTCCGCTTTGCCTTTGTAGCAGGAATCTCGAGCGATTCTAAAGCATCAGCCAACTCATCAAAGTGTAAATTTCGGGCGAGGATACGATCATGGGCAAGGACATGGTTGAGGTCAAGAGCGTGAGTGAGGTCGAGGGCAAGAGCGAGTTCACGGACACGGGCAAGGGTACGGCTGTAGGCACGTGTGCGGACGCGTGTGCGAGCGCGGGCGAGGGCAAGGGCGAATTCGAGGTCGAGGGTGCGGGCGCGGTCAAGGGTGCGGTCGAGGGAGTGAGCGAGAGCAAGGGCGCGGTCAAGGTCACGAGCGAGAGCCAGAGCCAGAGCGCGGTCAAGATCGGGAGCGAGCGCGAGGTCTCGGCCACGTGCCAGGTCGCGGGCGCGAAAAATCAGAAAGGAACGCACGGCTGCTTCCCTGAAAGGAAGCGAAAGGCTTGCACCTTTCCCAATGGTCCAATTTATTTGCTTGACTAGCTGCGGATCCTCTGAAATCATTCTAGCAGTTGCTTGTAGGTAAAGTGTACAAAACTCAGTGGCATCATCCAGCATTCCCGCCGTCAGCAAAAACACCTCGTTCCATCGATCATCCCCGACATATTGCATCAGCCGATCCACTGAACCACGCCGCTCATTGTCTGCAATATACCGTGCTGTGAAATATTCTTGCAGCGTCAAATGGGAAAAAGAGTGAATATTGCGTGCCCGTTCCACAAAAATTCCGTGTTGTGTCTCCATCGCTTGCAGCACTTTTTCCGCATCCGGCTCTTCTAATCCAGGCACACCTTCCAAATATGTCTTGATATGACGCACGACATCTCGCTCTCGCAAGAAATAGTTCCCATTCGTAAATGTCTGTGCAGCAATCGTGGCCAGCATTTTCTGCTTGCGTCCCAGTGACAACTGCTGATAAACCGTATCGCGGCTAATATTGCGGCTGGCATCCCATTTGGAAAGCAGCGCCCGTGTGGCCTCTTCATAAATTTCATGTCGCTCGGGAGGAAACTCATTGCGCTCTTCATACAACAGACACAGCAGCGCTAACAGCAGCGGCACCTGCGCCAGTTCCCGCACCGCTTTATTTGCCTCATCTTCTAGCAGCGCCTTACGACAGTTGACCCGCTTTACTTCATCATGAGCAAACCATCGGTCAACATAGCGCCCCATCTGCGCCCTATCGAAGTCAGCCATCTCCACATATTCAAACTGCGTAAACGAATAATCGGTTGCCGCCACCCGGCAGGTGATTAATACGGAGCAATCGTTGTACTGGTATACAAAATCATTAATTGCCTGAATCAAGTCAGCTCGTTTGTTACCTTCCAGATTCACCTCATCCAGCCCGTCAAGCAACACGATTGCGTCCCCATTTTTCAGCACCCGCTCTACAAACGGCTCTGGCTCTGGGAATTGATGCACCTGAAATTGATGCGCAATAAATGGAACAATCGCCATCCCCGAATCAGACAGCTCTTTCAACGTCACAAATATTGGCATCTTTTTGATTTCATGCTTAATGGCTCGCAGCGCCGTATGTTTCAAAAATGTCGTTTTGCCTACACCTGGCTTGCCTAAAATAAACAGCTTGCTATGTGCTGCCACCGCTTCATCCCCAGCAATGCGCTTCGTGCGCTCAAACCGGTCAAAATCACGTGGGGCAAATTCCAGCATAAGCTTTTTGATGTCATACCGTTGCTCTGCTGTTGGTCTGTCTAGTACATTTACATGCGTAAACACATTCTCCAGCAGCTCCGCTTCATTCCGACCCAAAATCCGCACAAGTCCCACGCGATTTTTCAGACTTTCGTAGTATTTTTCAAGGTCAGCTTGCCATTTTGCATCATTTAGTGATGATAAGGTGGTGTCAATTGTTTTGAGGTGGATTAACGGCCGTTTCCCCCCCACATACGCAACAAGCTCATCAATCCGATTCATGCGCTGCATGGTTTGAACCAATTCAGTTACTTTTCCAACCTTCGCACGTCCGCCTAAATTTTCATAGTCCACGGACAAATCAAAACACAACGTTCGTAGTTCATCTTCGCTAAATTTATCAGTTAATACCTCACGTAGATGTACTAGATCAACTTTTTGGATCATACTGTTTCTCCGAAGGGTTACAAAACTGATCAACACGCCCATTATCACTTATAAATTTCTTGATGAGCATGAACAATTCGTGAAGTTGGGTAAATTGGGTATTATTTTTGGTTATTTTTGTTGGGTGTGGGATTTCCAATTGGTGGCTAGTTGCTGGATTAGGGTGTGAGGGTCTTTGGTTTGGTTGGGTTGTGGGGTGGGCTGTAGGGGGGTCAGTTCGTTGGTGGCAATGTCGGCGAACCAGCGGGATTTGGAGACAAACGGCCGTTTCCCCCTCCGCTGTTAACACAAAATCAGGCTTTACCTGCTGACTGCTCTTCACAAATAGATCAACTGCACTAAACCGTTCCGATGCAGCCAGTACACGGCTGTTTGGGTACGTCAACCCATCAACCGCTAACAACCATTCAGCACCAATATTCAGCCGTTCCCGAGACGTAACCAACAATTTGACGCCAGCAGCCTGCTGCAAAATCGTGACTGGCAGCGAAACCACTTCATCCAATAAATGCTTTTCCACCGTAGAACAAGCCCGCGCCGCCGTCATCCAGATTCAAGCAGAAGGCACCTTCGCCGAGCCTGATGGCGTTGCCTACAATGCTGCTGGACGTGGCTCAGGCTTCATTATCGACGAATCAGGTATTGCTGTCACCAACAACCATGTTGTGACCGGTGCGGCTCTGGTCAAAGTGTGGCTAGATGGCGAAAACGAGCCGCGCAATGCTCGCATCATTGCCACCTCCGAATGCTCCGACCTGGCTGTGATAGACATCGACGGCGACGGCTTCCCCTACCTGGAATGGTTCAACGGCAACTCCAAAGTAGGTAACGAAGTCTATGTCGCCGGGTTCCCGCTTGGCGACCCAGAATATACGCTCACTCGCGGCATTGTTTCTAAAGAAAACGCAGATGCTGAATCGAATTGGGCATCTGTTGACCA
>QQUD01001043.1 GCA_008501785.1 Chloroflexota bacterium | reverse complement strand
GGCGAGCATGAAGGGAACGGCCGTTGGTAATAAAACAGTTGTCAAATCGTTACACCCAAAAGTGACATTAGAGCAACTTGAAACAAAGGCACCAAAAATTGGTTAAGCAACGTCAGTCTCAACCATAAATGGAGGAAAAACTATCATGTCATATACAATTAAAAATACAAAAACATACGAACAGCCCGAAGACAAAGTTTTCCAGGCTGCACAAAAAGCAATAGCAGGGCTAGAAGGCAAAGTGCTGTCGGAAGATGACACTGCGAAAACAATTCACGGACAGTTTGACAAGAAAATTCACGGCAAAGTATTGGGAGATCGCAGCCAAATTTTGATTGAAATTAAAGCTGCAGACGCAAATCAAAGCGAGATCTCCATTGAAGCGTTCCCTATCAATCCCGTCGGCCAGAAGTTAATGTTTGGCGCTCGTAAAGGCGTAGTTCCTAAGGTCGTATCCTGGTTTTGGGCGCATTTTGAACACAACCTCAACAAGTAATCGTTCACCTCAATCGTAATTAAATACAAACAAATAATAAATGAGGGTAAGTATCCTCAAATGCGAATGAATTAACCAAGCGCATTTGAGATGCTTACTGCTTGTCGAACGAAGCAAGGTTGTTTGCACAAACTGTTCCACCCAACACGCATGGTCGGGTAACCATTCTGCCTGGAACACATAAACTGTTGCAAGTATCCAATGTTTTACCCGGCAAAAGATATTTGCTTCAGTCAGATGGAGAAGACACCCATGATTTACAAACAACGCGATCACAAGTGGATATATTTATTCGAAGAAGGTCGAACGGAGATGAAGTCATTGCTGGGTGGCAAAGGTGCCAATATTGGCGAAATGACGCAAGCAGGCTTGCCCGTACCGCCCGGTTTTACCATCACCACCGAAGCGTGCAATGCCTACATGGATTATCAACAACAGTTCCCGGAAGGCATGTGGAGTCAGGCAAAAGCTGCTCTGCAAGATGTGGAAACCAAAACCGGCAAAATTTTTGGTGATGTTGACAATCCATTACTTGTCTCAGTTCGCTCGGGTGCTGTGATTTCGATGCCCGGTATGATGGACACCGTGCTCAACCTGGGACTCAATGATGCCACAGTGGAAGGTCTGGCCCGATTGAGCAATAATCGTCGCTTTGCGCTCGATGCATACCGCCGTTTTATTGCCATGTTTAGCCACATTGTGATGGACGTGCCTACTGAAAAGTTTGACCGCGTACTGGAGCGCGTAAAAACACAAACGACTGGCGGTCGCGATACGGACCTGACCGAAGAGCAATTGGCAGAGATCATTACTGCTTATAAACGCATCGTCTTTACAGATCGTCATGGCGAGGATTTCCCTCAAGACCCGTTTGAACAGCTGCGGATGTCAATTGCGGCCGTTTTCGGTTCATGGAACGGTCGTCGTGCAATCGATTACCGTCGCATTCATCGCATTCCAGACACGCTGGGAACGGCCGTTAACGTCCAGGCAATGGTGTTTGGCAATCTGGGCTGGGAAAGCGGCACTGGCGTCGCGTTTACACGCAATCCAGCTACTGGTGAAAATGCAGTTTATGGCGAATACTTGCTTAATGCCCAGGGTGAAGACGTGGTGGCCGGTATTCGCACACCACAGCCCATTGCCAAATTGGCCGAGGATATGCCCGATGCTTTTGCGCAGTTGATGGAAATTATCAAACGACTGGAAACCCACTATCGTGATATGCAAGATATCGAGTTTACGATTGAGCAAGGGCGGTTGTGGATGCTGCAAACCCGTACGGGTAAGCGCACAGGATCGGCAGCAGTACGTATTGCAGTTGAGATGGTTGCCGAGGGTGTTATTGATCGGGAAACGGCCGTTCTCCGCGTTGACCCCAATATCCTCGACCAACTGCTGCATCCAATGGTTGATCCTGATGCAGAGGCAACCTTATTAACAGCCGGATTGCCTGCCAGTCCTGGGGCAGCCTCAGGGATTGTCGTGCTTGATCCAGACGATGCTGTGGCACATGTTGCCGAAAACAAACAAGTGATTCTAGTTCGCTTGGAAACCAGTCCAGATGATTTTCACGGCATGGCGGCGGCCAAAGCAGTGGTGACAGCTCGGGGTGGCATGACCTCTCATGCAGCGGTGGTTGCCCGAGGTATGGGTACGCCCTGTATCGTGGGTGCTGGTGAAATAACCATTGATGAAGAAGCCGGGTACTTCTTTGTGGATGGGCAAGAGGTGCGGCGGGGAGAATGGATAACCGTTGACGGCTCAACAGGACGTGTGCTTTTAGGACAAGTACCCACGAAGCAGCCAGAGCTAGGTGACCATTTCCAAACGCTGATGTCATGGGCAGATAAATTGCGCCGCCTGAATGTACGGGCAAATGCCGACAATGGACACGACGCCGCCATTGCCCGCAGCTTTGGTGCGCAAGGAATTGGATTGTGTCGCACAGAGCATATGTTTATGGGTGAGGAGCGGCTGGCAATGATGCGTGAGATGATCCTGGCGGGTGACCGTGCCTCACGTGAAATGGCTCTGGACAAGCTGCTGCCAATTCAACGGCAAGATTTTCTAGAAATTTTCCAGGCGATGGATGGTTTATCGGTAACAATTCGACTGCTCGATCCACCTTTACACGAGTTCCTCCCGAATTACGAGGACCTGCAAGCCGAGTTGTACGAATTGAAACTTCAAATGTTACAGTCGTCAAAATTCAGCCAGATAGATGCCATTCTGCGTGACATCTATGAAAAAGAACAACTGCTGGGGCAAATCGAGCATTTACGTGAGGCCAATCCAATGCTTGGGCATCGCGGCTGTCGCCTGGGTATTGTGTTTCCCGAAGTAACCGAGATGCAAACACGCGCTATTTTTGAAGCAGCATGTGCCGCAAAGGGTCAAGGGGCTGTGGTCCATCCAGAAATCATGATCCCTCTGGTTTCGACGGATACTGAATTGGCGAGTCAACGTACGATTGTTGTTAAAATTGCTGAAGAAGTGCTAGGCGCTCATGGTATGACGTTAGATTATACAATTGGCACAATGATTGAGCTGCCACGTGCAGCTCTGACAGCCGACCAGATTGCCCAAAACGCTGATTTCTTCAGCTTCGGGACCAACGATTTAACGCAAACCACATTTGGCTTAAGCCGCGATGACAGTGCGCGTTTTTTGTCACGCTACATTAAGGACAAATTGTTGCCAGATGATCCATTCCAGGTGCTCGATCAAAGCGGTGTGGGGCAGCTAGTGCAAATGGGAACGGAACGCGGACGCCAAACAAAAGCGGATCTCAAGGTTGGCATTTGTGGAGAACACGGCGGCGAACCCCGCAGCATCGCTTTCTGCCATGCTATCGGTCTCGATTATGTGAGTTGTTCGCCATTCCGAGTGCCCATTGCCCGATTGGCAGCAGCACAGGCAGCGATCA
>QQUD01000988.1 GCA_008501785.1 Chloroflexota bacterium | reverse complement strand
ATGCCTGCCACGCCGGAAAAAGGGCTGCCAATGCGGCCACAATCACTGCCGCGATGCCGTAGATAATGATGGTTATGGTCGAAATGGCCGGGTATAAAACGGTCCCCATCAAGGCGTAAAGTTCACCAGCTTCATCAAGGTCTGTGTACATCCCAGAGAAATCAATACCCGTTCGACCTATCCATGCAATCAACAGCCAGGTAAACACACAGCCAATCACCGCCCCAACTAATCCAATGAACGCCCCTTCCAGCACAAACAACCCCATAATCTGATGCCCTTTCATCCCCATAGCTGCCAAGACACCCATTTCACGCGTCCGCTCAAAAATTGCCATCAACATCAAATTAAGAATACCAATAGCGCCCATCAGCAGCATGATGCCACCGAGCAGGATTCCAATCACGCGATCAATATCCAGGGCTTCCCGAAATTCTGGGCGCAGCGTATAAATAGAATCGACTTCATGATTGGGAAACTTAGGGGCGACGTTATCGATCAACGCATCTTCTTCACCAATCTTTTCCATTATCACGGCAACTTCAGTCACTTCACCACGTAAGTTGTAGAGTGTTTGCGCTGTGGGCAGATTGATAAAAACAAGGCTCTTTTCGGCCTCGCCAAGCCCCAAATTAAAGATACCGACGACTATCATCGACCGTTGACGCATGGATTCGTCTTTGCGGCGCCCGAGCAGGGAAATGCGATCTCCGACAGTAACATTGAGATGATTGGCTAGCTCTTGCCCAATCACGATGTTGTCGCCATCTTCTGAAGTCAAAAAGCGGCCTGCAACCAAATTTTCCGCTGCCAAACTAATCGGCGCTTCAATGTCGGGTTCAATGGCTGTGATGTTGACCGCGTGTGAAGCATCCCGATTACTAATCAAACCACCTGTATTGATGCGCCTGGACGCGGCGACAACATTGGGCTGGTCACGCACCGCCGCCAAAACCGCATCAACATCTTTTACGGGCAGCATTGGCAGTCGGGTCGATTTTTCACGGTAGCCGGGGGCGTGAATGAGCACGTTGCCACCATAAAGTCGCACGGTGTTGCCGTAGATTGATTGGTCCATGCCATCCATAAAGGCTTGAAAAAAGATGAGCAAAAACATACTCAATACAATGGCAACCGTGGCAATGAGTGATCGCCGCCAATTGCGCCATGTGTTGCGCCAAGCTAGTTTGATGTATTTCAGCATGTTGACTTCCTTTGCTTTTAGCTTTCAGGTGTCAGGTGTCAGCTTTTTTTGATTTCGATTTCGAGGTTAAGAACTCTCCTCTCCGATATGTTATAGATCGTATAATGGATTTTGTGGGGGGTCAAGGTGTTGGGTGGGTAATGCTTAGTCGTTAGGATAGCGGTCAAGTAATTTTTGCAAGGTGGCTCGCACTTGGGTATCGGGTTCACGGGTATGAATGGCTCGTAATTGGGGCAACACACGGCGCAGTCTGGGGCTGACGTGCAGGAGGGCAGCAGCGGCTTGGTTGAGGAGGGAGATTAACGGCCGTTCCACCCCCTCACCCCATCCACTCAACTGCTGCCGCGCCTGATACTATTCACGTGATGTACCCGTTTTAAGCTGATTTAGCAGGGTATCTAGGGCTGACATTTGGTTTTAGATTAGGCTGCCATGGTTTCAAGCGCCCTGCAAAGCGTTCGCTCCACACGCCAATTGAATAAAGCACCAATGCAGATGTAATTATAACGGTTGATGTTGAATCCATAATTAAGCCTTTGCCTCACAGAATCTGAGTAAAATTTGCCAAGGAAACCAAACTTTCACTGGTTTGTCAATTTATGATACTATCCCCGATGAATTACTGGAGAATAAAACATGTTACGACAGATTAAAAAAGCAGTTTTACAAGACCCAATTGTATTAGCAGCACCCATGCAGACAAGGTTGGAGAAACGGCCGTTTACCCAAACCATCCTTTCCCCAACAGGATTCAAACTCAGCACCGTGCAAAAAGTGGCGCTGGGAATTTTGATGGTTCCCCCCGCGCTTGGTTTTGTCTTTAGCCTTCTCACCGGCCAGTGGACATTCCTTTTTATCACCGGCATTTTGCTGCTGCTGGTTGGTTTGATGGTGTGGGTTATCAAACTGCGGTCACAGATGGCCTGGATTGTGACCTGGAATTATGATTCGGTTGAGGTGCAAGACGGCCGTTATGGCAAATTCGACCACTGGATCGAACCACTATCTGCCTTCACCGGCCTCAAAAAAGACTTCGGTGTACTGCCGCGAGGTGGACAATACGGACCCAACAAAAAAGCACATGGCCTACTGCTGGTACATCCCGACCCCTCCAAAAATATCTTGCTCCACGCCGACACCAAACCAATATCAGACCAAACCGTTACTTATTACAGAATGAAATTAAAACACCAGTTAATCAGGTGAAACAAAACAGTATGCGTTCAGTCCCAAAAGTGCGTCGCACCTGAACGGTTACACAAAACAATCTACAACTTGATGAATGCTGTCTAATTGCAAAAACTGTTTGCCATTCAGTTCCGATTCTGCCACTTGTTCATGTGCCCATGTAAATTGATACGGAATATGAATCGCATGTGCGTTAATGTCGAGCACCGGCAAAATATCAGACCGCAGCGAATTCCCAATCATCACAAATTGATCTGGCTGCAACCCATACCGATGCAAAATATGGCGATAAGTTGCTGGCTTTTTGTCGCTCACCACTTCAACATGTTGAAAAAATCGACCCAACCCAGAGCGGGCCAATTTGCTTTGCTGGTCCATCAGATCCCCTTTTGTCAGCACCATCAAAGGATATTTTGTTTCTAGACTCTCCAAAACAGACTGCACGCCATCCAGCAGTTGAATGGGACGCGTCAACATGGCTTTGCCCAGATCGATGATTTGTTGAATGTTTTGTGGGGGGATGGTGCCGTGGCTGAGGGTAACGGCCGTTTCAATCATCGACAGCATAAACGACTTCGCACCGTACCCAAAAATCTTAACATTACGATTTTCAGTGGCTAACAGCCGTGCCGAAACTTCATCTTTGGCAAAATATTGGCTCAATAATTCAGTAAACGCTGCCTCGAATTCATCATAAAAAAGCTGATTCATCCACAGCGTATCATCCGCATCAAAAGCGATCATTTTAATTGATTTTGTAAATTGCATAAAAATGTTAACCTACCTCAAAAAGCGATTGCAAACAAAACTATTTGCCAACTTCGACAAAGCGTAAACGCCCTATCTACGAGATCGAAGCCCATCCAGGGCTAAGACTCTTAGGCCCCTTGGGCCTTCCACCTCGTAGCCGGGGGCTTATGAACGTTAAGAAAATAAAACGGTAATAGGGAACTTGTCATTCCCGCGCAGGCGGGAATCCATGACGTAGTCGAGTAGATTCCCGCCTGCGCGGGAATGACAGGGCCACATTTTGTAGT
>QQUD01000291.1 GCA_008501785.1 Chloroflexota bacterium | reverse complement strand
CGGGACTCAAGTTGGGATCGGCGTCTAGCATCAAGGCTACAACGGCTGATGTAACGGCTGCTGATTGGGAGGTGCCTGACATGTTGTAGTAATTATCAATGCCCATGTACCAGGTAGGATGGTTAACGGCCGTTACTGAATCATGCGACATTAACCCTGGCAGGGTCTGCCCTGGCGCCAGCACATCGGGTTTGACAAATCCTTCAACAGTAGGACCGGCAGCCGAAAAAGAAGACAGGAAATCATCTGTTAGATCAGCAGGCGTGTTATGGTCAGACATGGCACCTGCTGTGATGATATACGGGACATTACCTGGTACACCAATTGTCATTGCATCTGGGCCGGTATTACCGGCAGAAGCTACCACCACGATGCCTGCCTGCCATGCCTGCATCACGGCTTGATTCAACGGATCATCCCAGTAATAGGATTGCGGTGTGGCACTGAATGAGAGGTTCAACACACGGATATTGTAGGTATCTTTATGATCAATGACCCAATTAATGCCGTTAATAATATCAATGTAGCTGCCAGCACCTGAGGCATTGAAGGCTTTGACGGAGACCAGATTCGCATTCGGTGCGACACCATTTAGCTCCCCATCCAGCGCATTGCGGTTATTAAAAACGAGGCTAAACAGATGTGAGCCATGCCCGTTCCCATCTGAATCTGTATCTGCCCCTTCCATTACATTTTCAATCGCGTCAAAACGAGCCAGCACTCTGTTATCACCATTGAGGTTCTCGCCTAAGGCTTCATGGGGCCAATAGCCGGTATCGAGGACGGCTACTGTTATCCCGGAACCATCAATACCCAACTCGTGGAGTTGGCTCGCACCAACCAGACTGGGGAAATCGGTGTTGGGGATGCTGTTAAAGCCGATCTCCACATTGTCAATGGCCATTAACCCATTTAGCGAACCGCTGCCGACAAAACGGATCCGAGTGTGGGGAGAGAGATAGTCATCCAGCGGGATGGATTCGGCTATCACATCATCGTCGCTGAAATTCAGAGGGTACACATGCAGATTGGTCCAGTGTGAATCATCACCAGTGGATACTTGTACAGCCACTGTGCCACCTTCATTTTCAACAATCCAGCGCCTGTAATCAAACGTCAGGGTGGCTGATAGCGCCGCACTTAGGTCAACCTCGCGCCATGCACCCAGGCCGTGGACGGACTCGTCAAAGGCATAATAAGAGAGGCAATGCCATGCGGCACAGTCGTAGTATGGCAGTACCTGGACTTTTCCGTACAGTGGACCATCACTTTCACCAATCTCAACCCAGGGACTTGCCCAGGCAACGGTGCCATTGTTGTTGTCGAATGTGGAATAATCAAATTCATCGCGTACGCTCTCCACACCCCCAGCCGAAGAGATTTCAACCACGTCATTGTTGAATACATATTTAACGCGGTAGTCTGCCTCCAGGTCGGCCAATGCGTTTTCGGGCATCAGGGCACCCACGCCTTCGATGATGTCGAGGTCCTTGATGCGTTGTCCACCGTACTCCTGAACTGCATTTTGGGCACGCCCAAATGCATACCCTTGCCCGTTTCCATTTGATTTGCCCACCACAATCACTTCAACCATGTCTGCGGGGCTGGCCACGGCCGTATTTGAGAATCCCGCGTTAAGCAGGAGCAGGGACAATATTACAAAACAGAAAAGGGTGATACGATTCTTAAATAGGTTATTCATGATTGGTTCCTACAATACTTCTGATAATTGCCAACAAGATTTTTCGCTTATTTATTGGATCACTCCTGTGGCACCCAATTGTTAACCGCCATGAACGCATCAGACCAGGCGTAGCCGTCGCTCCAGGCGAATCCATCAGACCAGGCATAGCCATCGGACCAGGCAAACCCATCGGACCAGGCGTAACCATCGGACCAGGCAAACCCATCGGACCAAGCATAGCCATCAGACCAGGCGTAGCCGTCGCTCCAGGCGTACCCGTCCAAGCCGATGATGTAGTAACTGCCGTCTGGCGCTTGTTGGGCAAGACCCCCGTAATGCTCGATGCCTGTCAAATCTTTGGCAATGTCTAATCCTTGATTGGCGCAATTGGTGGCTGTATTGTTAACGGCTTCATATGCATTGGTTAGTCCCGCGCCCTGCTGGAAGATTGAATAGGCCAATGTGCCATCTTCGTTGACGGCCGGATTTGAGGATGCCATCAGGCGACATTTCACATTGTCGGGGGTTAAGGATGGGTCGGCTTGCAGCATGAGCGTAACGATGCCGGACGTAACGGCCGTTGCCTGCGAAGTACCCGACATGGTGAAATAAAAGCGACCCAAGCTATATTCTGGATGTTCGAGAGCAATCTCTGTGCTGGTAGCAGCCATCATGCCATTTACATGGCCACCTGGTGCCACAATATCTGGTTTGACAAACCCTTCAACTGTTGGACCAGCGGCTGAAAATGAGGCGAGTGTATCATCTTCGAAATTGGTGGGGGTGTAGTTGTCCGACATCGCTCCGGCGGTGATGATGTATGGGACATTGCCCGGTACGCCAATGGTCATTGGGTCGGGACCAATATTCCCGGCGGCAGCCACAACAACAATCCCGGCTTGCCAGGCACGCATCACAGCTTGATTTAATGGATCGTCCCAATAATAGGATTGGGGCGGTGCACTAAATGATAAATTTAATACCCGAATATCATATACCTCTTGATGAGCCACAACCCAATCAAGCCCTCGAATAACATCGAGGTATGACCCTGCACCATTGCTGTCAAACGCTTTTACCGAGACCAGATTGGCCCCTGGGGCAACGGCGGTAAACGTACCACTATCTGTGCCCTTTGAACTAGCAAGGATAATGCTGGTGACATGGGTGCCATGACCACTTTCATCACTATAGGTGGCTTCTGTCATTTCGCTGTTGGCAATGGCATCAAAGTATGCCAAAACGCGAGGCGTTTTATTATACATTTGTTCAATCCAGCGATTTGGTGTGTGGCCTGTGTCTAGCACGGCAACCGTAACGCCCTGGCCCCCAATGCCTGAGGCATGGAGCAGGTCGGCCCCAACCAGAGCCGGGATTGGGCTTGATGCATGCCATCCAGCAGATTGAACGGATTGATTTGCTATGAGCTTGAAGCCGTTTTGGGCGGCAAGCTGCTCATGCTGTGCGCGTGTGAGTAGCGCACCAACCCCGTTGATGATGGTCAGTTCGTGGGTGACAATGCCACCAACTGCTTGCACAGTGTCAGCAACGGTGGCTGTGTCCTGGCCTTGGATGATGTAAACGGCCGTTTCACCCCCACCCCCGTACATTTGCACGGCAGAAAAGGTGGAGATGGCCAGTACAAATCCGATTAAGAGGATGAGGATGGGCAAACGGCCGTTTCGCTTAAAAGTTTGATTTTTCATGATTGGCTCCTAAAAATAATCTCGAAATAAAATGGTGTAA
>QQUD01000908.1 GCA_008501785.1 Chloroflexota bacterium | reverse complement strand
GACACTTTCCTAAATCATATCGGGTGAAGCCAGGCAGCAAAACGTCTCCCTGGATGGTCATACGGGATGAAGTGGAAACGTTTATTGATCAAAGAGCGCAAGTTAGCGTTTAGTGCCGGTAGTTTGAAAATATGGGGACAATGACCAGGACTTCGAACGATGATGGAAGCAAGTTACCGGTAGGTGGTTCACTCACCAATGAAACGCTGTCGGCTGTCCTGGGTCAGCTCCTAGGTGTGGATGTTGTTGATGCTGACAGATTGGTGGAGATTGGACATGTTCTGGGTGGATGGCAGAGAGAGTTGGCGCTTTTGGAAAATGAACTGGTGGAAGCTGCTGAACTGCCTCGATGTAATGCCATTCGCATTGATAAGGATCGTCGAGGCTTGCATCGCGTTGGGTATGATTGTCCACTGCATGGGCCACGGCCAGCAAACGGCCGTTTACACCCATACAACAAAAAAGCCAAGATTCAAGCAACTCATGAAGCAATGGCGAATGAAAAACTGTTTGAACAAATTGAAGTGAAGATTCGAGATAAGAAAGATGTGAGACTCGTCCTGTAAAGATTGAGACTGGGTGCTCTGGAGCCGCCCAAAATCAGGAATGAGCTATTCCATAAAGATTGAGACTAGCCTACATTTGTCCCGCAATGATTGAGACTGTCCTAGATTTAACAAGAAAATACCAAGACATAATCTACCTGAAAGCGAATGTCCAAAAGGGGCTGATACCTCTGATAATCGCTAGATTGTGCATAGAAAAGTGACTGATCCAGTCTCAAAAGTTACGGGATGAGTCTTACAAATTATGGAACGAGGCTCATTTTTTATAGAATCCTACAATTAAGCAAGTCCTACAATTTAATGAATCCTACAACTGTTACGCTGGATCGCCATTCTATTCTACAGTTACGTTGGATCCGACACCAAACATCCACAAAACTGAGCAGCATCTCTTTAGACTAACTCAAAACGGCCTATCGGCCGTAGGCTGGGCGAAGCTGGGCGGCATGGTGATGAATTATCACCACATCGCCCCAGAATTGTCGTTTGGGCCGGAATCTGTATTTGCAGGTTCCGGCCTTTTTTGTTGCCTGAATCAGGCCAAAGGAGAGATAGATGAACAAGCAGCCAGACCCAAACAAAGCGATTCACGTCCAACCGCAGCAGCGCACATGGGAACAGGAACAGAAACGGCCGTTATCCAAACACCAGTGGCAGCCCCATCACGGAGATGCTGCTTTGGATGCCTGGGGGACGGCCCTGCGCGACATGCGGGCACAGGGCGTGTCCTGGGAGTAGTCAGTTTGGGGAGCAGGGGTGAGAGCCAACACCCAAAGAAAAACTTATTTATCCAAATAAAAAGCGTTGGTTAGAGGATCTAGCTCTGACCAACGCTCACACCTCACAAAGGAGATGTTTTCAGATGTCAATAGTATACACCCAAACCGGAGCTGAGAAAAGCGCAGTCGATGTCCATTGGCTGTCCACCAAAGCACGCATTTTGGTCGGCAATGTCATGCGTCACATGCAGATGGATACAGCAGAACGCAGCCTCTTTCGCGAAGATATGATGCAGGAAGCGCTCTCCTGGCTGTACCGGCATTTCTATGTCGATGGCCACGATGAAGCGTATGCCTATGTCGCCGCACGCACCAACCTCATCGGCTATGTCTTTGTCAACATTCGCGGTGGCGGCAATGGCCATCAGTGGGAGCTGTCTAAGCAGTACCATATCGACGACAACCTGACCGAGCCAGAATACATTGACGAAGACAGCCGGGGCGAACGCGTGGTTCGACTGCCGGCGGCCCTCTACAAACGGCGTCCGGTGGAAGAAGCCGTGGCCGCCAAAGAAGATCAGCCGTCGGAAGCAGAACGTTGGATGCAGTTTGAACGGGAAATCGGCCGTATCCTAGCCGTCATGCGCGGCCAGCAGTGGCATCCCAATTCCTTGCGCCGCGCCGCCCTGGCTTTGTGTGAAAGCGCCAAGGGAACCTCCAACTACAACATCGCCTGCAAGCTGGACCTGGAGTGGCACGCAGCCACCGCCATCATCCTGCACTACCGTCCTTACCTGGAAGCGTATTTAGCCATGTCACCACTGCTGCAGGGGTTGGTAAGAGCTGAAGGGGTGCTGCGGCTGCGCTGGTGGGAAGAGGTCACCAATGCCGCGCTTAACAGCGGACAGAAGTTCATTGTCATCCTGCCTTTTGGTGCTTTCACCGTCGGTTACTACCACAGCGCCAGCAAGGGCAAACAGCTAGGCCGCATTCAGATGGGGCGGCGTATCGACGGCAAGGTATGCAACCGTTCGGTGCAGCTGGGAGAGGTGGGCCGCATCACCAAGGAACGACTGTGGGATGGGGCGCAGCAGCTGCAGGCCAAACTGGCAATATTGGAAACAACAGCAACAGTGACGGCGTAGCCGGATGAACGGCAAGCGGAGTAGCGTCAGGCATGTCTCTTGATGGGGAATCACCTGGCGCTGTTTTCGTTTCCAAGAGGAACAAACAGATGCTCACACTTTTCGATTTAAACCAACTCTCCTCATCCAATTCACGCCGACTCATTCGAGAGATGCCACCTGCAGAACAGCCACTGAACCGGCTGTATCGTGCCGGAACCCAGGCGGTCTCTGACGCTGAACTGATAGCCGCTGTCTTGCAAACCAAAGACGCCCTCGACCTGGCGCACGAACTGCTCAAACTGGCTGGTGGCACATTATTGCGTCTCCCCCATCTGACACGGACCCAACTAAAGCAGCTATCCGGCATCGGGGATGCGCAGGCAGCCCGGCTGCAGGCGGCACTGGAGCTGGGAAAACGGGTGTTGATAGCAGAAGCACAGGAAAAACCCAGGATTACGTCTCCGGCAGATGCGGCCAACTTGCTCATGGTAGAAATGATGAATCTGGAGCAGGAACACCTGCGTCTGATTCTGCTGGACACGCGTAATCGGGTACTGGCCACACCGACCGTCTACATCGGCAGCCTCAACACCAGCGTGGTGCGCATTGGGGAGTTGTTCAAACAGGCGCTTATCTACAATGCGGCAGCGCTCATCGCCGCTCATAACCACCCGTCGCATGATCCATCGCCTTCACCGGAAGATGTGCAGGTGACCCGTCAGCTAGTGCAGGCGGGCAAGCTGTTGGACCTGGAGGTGTTGGACCACATCATCATCGGTCGCAACCGCTGGGTGTCGCTAAAGGAAGGTGGATTGGGGTTCGAAAACAGCCAAACAACGGTCAAATGAAAACAGTGATTGAATCACTAGAAATAGATAACAAGCAACATGAACAGGAGAACAATCAAATGATACAAATCGGTTCTTTTACGATTCAATACAATCGCCCAGCTCGCGCCTGGACGGCTCAAAACGGCCGTTTCACCAAACCATTCCAATCGGGGTCAGTGGGTAAGCAGCAGGCGAT
>QQUD01000308.1 GCA_008501785.1 Chloroflexota bacterium | reverse complement strand
GGAACCGGACGACGTGCCCGCATTTTAGCATGTTCAGCACGATACAAAATGTAATGTTTGGCGGCTTCGTATTCGCCAGCAGATTGCAGCACCATTTCCACGATGTCTTGCACACCTTCGACGGTGGGGAGGTCAAATTTAGCAGCCACCACGTTAGTGACGTGGCGGGTAATTTCTTCAGCGGGCGTTTGTGGGGTTTCTTCGAGACTTGAAAAACATTTGCGCAGCGCGTTGGTGATGCGTTCGGCATCAAATGGGACAATACGGCCGTCACGTTTCACAATACTTTTGGGAACGGCTACTTTAAAATAAATACTATCAGCTGTATGAGATTTGCTTCCATTTTTCCCATTTGTGCCATTTTGTTCTGGTTTTTCCAATACTTGATTGAGCGCTTGCGATTCTGCCATTGTGTGAACTCTCCTACGAATTTTATGTAAATAAACCAATATGCCAACACACAGGTGAAAATAATTCATGTATATAAACATGAATAACATTCGTACAACTTAAGTCGCTTGTGAGTTTAGTGACCGGCTAATAAGCGGTCAATTTCGAGGCGAATGGATTCCAGGTCGTCGAGTCCGAGGTAAACTGTCGCATAACGGATATACGCAACTTCATCTACATCTTTTAATTTACCAATAACTTTATCACCAACGATGCGACTGGAGACTTCAGATTTTCCGAGCTGCTGAAGTTCCGCTTCAACTTCTCCGGCAATTCGCTCAATGTCGGCCGCGCCCACTGGGCGTTTGGCACAAGACAAGCGAATACCAGAAACAAGTTTGTCGCGGGAAAATTCTTCGCGTGTACCGTCCTGTTTAACCAGTAACGGCGTTGCTAAGATCGGGCGTTCATAACTGCTGAACCGTTGGTGACAGTTGTCACAGACACGCCGACGACGTGTACCACCACGAGCATCATGACTGGTGTCAATCACACGTGTTTTGTGGTGATGACAGTATGGACATCTCACAATATTGTCTCCAACAATGACGATAACCTAAATGTGGGTTTTGTAGGCTCTTTTGCTGCCTTACCGCCATATATGGGGTTTTGGTGCTTCGTTGCCCCTACATGTTGGACATGTGGAGGGCATTATAACATACGAAAAAAATCATGACAAGCACTAGCCCCGTGAAAAAACCTTAAAAATTATAACTGCTGATAAAGTGACATTGGTGCATTGCACTTTCTTAAGTGCATTGCACCTAAACGACCACAAGTGCAATGCACCTAAGAAGGTGCAACGCACTTACCGGTTACTTTCTTTTCCGTAAAAATGTCGGAATGTCCAAATCGTTGACGCGAAACGCCGTAGGTTGTTCAGGCTGTTGGGGAGTAGGGCGCTGCGAGGAAACTTCGGTGCGAACAGACTCACGAACTGGTTCAGTGCGTGGAGACTCGCGCACTGGTTGTTGGGTGGGTCGGCGCGATTCTGGGCGTGTGATCGGGCGCATAATAGGGGTGTGATGGTCGAATCCGGTGGCAATCACCGTAATGCGTACCTCGTCCTGCATCGACTCATCAACAACCGCGCCAAAGAT
The DNA here is from genome assembly GCA_008501785.1 of Chloroflexota bacterium. The sequence goes on along the minus strand of QQUD01000308.1, from coordinate 1,889 downwards.
GAGATTCACATCTGGATGAGCTGTTTCACGAATGAGGGCTGCGGCTTGATTGATTTCAAACAGGCTCAAGTCAGCCCCACCCGTGACATTGAACAAGATGCCGCGTGCGCCATCAATCGTTACATCCAGCAAATTGCTAGAGAGTGCCTGTTCAGCCGCCATGCGTGCCCGTTCATCACCTGTGCCATGACCCACTGCCATCAGTGCGGCACCACCAACAGACATGATGGCGCGTACATCGGCAAAGTCCAAATTAATCAAACCTGGTGTGGTAATCAGTTCGCTGATGCCCTGAATGCCCTGATGCAGTACTTCATCAGCCAGTTTAAACGAATCGAGCAGCGACAGTCGCCGATCTGCCGTTTCAAGCAGTCGGTCGTTGGGAATCACAATCAGCGTGTCTACATGCTCTTTGAGCTGTTCGATGCCATTTTCGGCAGCACGCATACGCTGCGCCCCTTCAAACGTGAAAGGTTTCGTGACGACACCAATTGTCAGCGCCCCTTCTTCACGGGCAGCTTGGGCCAAAATGGGCGCTGCGCCGGTCCCGGTGCCACCACCCATACCAGCCGTCACAAATACCATATCGGAACCACGCAAAGAATCACGTATTTCTTCGGCAGATTCTTCGGCTGCGCGTGTGCCCAGCTCCGGCTTGCCGCCAGTGCCGAGTCCGCGTGTAGATCGTTCGCCAATTAGCAGCTTTTGTGATGCCAGATTGTCGTTCAGGTCTTGTTGATCGGTATTGACGGCAATGAAATTGACGCCAGCAATTTGCTCGCCAATCATGCGATTCACCGCATTATTGCCAGCCCCACCAACACCAACGACGCGAATCAATGCAGGCCCTTCTGATTGCGGCATTCTCTGTGCAGTTTTTGTTGTTTGTCGTTTGCTCATAATATCCCTCTACATTTTTGAATTGACAATTGGCAATTATCAATTGTCAATTGTCAATTAAATCAGTCTGGCAACAATGCCTTAAAAATTGATCCGACTTTTTTGCTCCATTCGCGCTGTTGGGCGCGGGGTTTATAGGTTTGGTTGTCACTCATGGCCCAGCGCAGGAGGCCGACGCTGGTGGCGTAGACTGGGGAGTGCAGTTGGTCTACCATGCCCAGTAAGTTTTTGGGTGTGGCGACGCGGGCGGGCACGTTGAGAACGCGTTCGGCAATGTCGGTGATGCCGCGCAGTTGTGACGAGCCGCCGGTGAGGACAATGCCTGCTGGCAACAATCCTTCGTAGTCGGTGCGCTTTATTTCTTGCAAAATTAGCTGGAATATTTCTTCGACACGGGCTTCGATGACGTGTGCCAAATCTTGGCGACCTACCTGGATTTTTTCGCCGCCAAATGGCTCGACGGTGAATACGTAGTCGGAGTCGATTTGGTCGGGGCGGCAGTCGCCATATTGGATTTTGACCTGCTCGGCCACTTCGATGGGCGCACGCAGGCCGATGGCGATGTCGTTGCTGATGTGGTAGCCGCCGACGGGGAAGACTTTAGTGTGCCAAACACGGCCGTTTACATACAGCGCAATATCCGTTGTGCCACCACCAATATCCGCCACAATCACGCCCATTTCCCGTTCAGTTGGTTCCAGCACCGCTTCGGCCGAGGCAATCGCATTCAGCACAAATTCGGCCGGTTTAATGCCCACGTTGTCTACACACTGGCCCAGGTTGCGCAGTGCAGGTGATGAAGCGGTCACAATATGCGCTTCCACTTCCATGCGAAAGCCGTGCATCCCAATCGGATTACGAATGCTGTCTTGATTGTCGATGGTGTAGGCGCGGGGGATGAGATGCACAATTTGGCGATTGTGCGGAATCGGAATGGCTTGCGCAATTTCTAGCGCATTTTCAATATGTTGGCGCGTGACGCCGTTGTC
>QQUD01000370.1 GCA_008501785.1 Chloroflexota bacterium | reverse complement strand
GCGCAATGGCGACATCTGGGCCGTCTTCGTCACGTATGTTTCGGCCGATTTGTGCCGCTCGTGCTTGCATCTGGCTGTCTTGCGTGGCTTGTTGCAGAACGGCCGTTAACCGATCCTCAGTCAACTTCCGTCGCGCCACAGGTTTGGGACCCGCCCCCGACTCATATACCCGGCTTCCCCAAAAATGTTGATCCGCAAAATAGGGAATCACCACATTCGGCACACCGGCTCGCAAGCCAGCGGCCGTTGTGCCAGCACCTCCATGATGCACAACGGCGGCCATCTTTGGAAACAGCCATTCATGGGGTGCAGATTTAATCAAAAATACATTATCCGGCAAACTATCGGTAGACAACCCACCCCAACCAGCAGAAAGAATTAAACGGCAGCCAGCCTGTTTGACGGCAGTCAGCACCATTTTCGATAATGCTTGTGGATGACCATCAAACATGCTGCCAAAACCAATATAAATTGGTGGCGGTCCCGCATCTAAAAAGTCCAACAAACCTGCTGGCGGTATCCATCCAGGCGGTGGCGGTAAAAACCAATAGCCGGTGATTTTGTGACGTTGTGCCCAATCCGCCGGTTTGGGTACAACAGTCGGGCTAAATGCAGATAGAACAAGCTGCTGCTGCCGCTTCAACTGCTTATACGGGCCAAAAAACGGGGTTGGAGGCAGGCTTAATTCTTCGCGTCGCCACTCGTTCACCGTTGAGCGGAAAGGCTGCCACATCACCTGATCGGTAAGGATGTGTGAAATGCGATTGTATGTGCCGCCTAAACGCAGCCACGGGGGCGACCCCACCGCCGGAAATTCACGCGTGTAGCCAAAAGGCTGTAAATGTGTCTGGACGGAAGGAATATCCAAATATTCTGCAACATGCTGGCCGACAACACCTAAATCGGAATAGATAATCAAATCGGTATCTTCGTCGCAAATGGCAGCGCTGTTAAACAATGGTTCAAGCTGTGTTTTGGTCAGCTCAATGAAAGCGCGAATAAAGCGTACCGGGTTTTGCTGAGATGCGACCCACTCCCGCGCCACTGGCGATGACATAAGTTCGTGCGGGTCGCCGGGAAACGGCCGTATTGCCAACCCATACGACTCAATAAATGCGCGATAATACGAATATGTGGCAATCGATACGGTGTGCCCAACCGCCTGTAAACGACAGCCAAGGGCCACATATGGCTGCACATCCCCCCGTGAGCCAATCGTAAAAATGGTGATGTTCACTACCTGTTTTCCTCACACAAAAAATCCCAGCAAAAACGGGAAACGGCCGTTGCCAGGATGATATATTGCTTCCTGAAGATTATTAAAACATCAAATTTAGGTTTTTACAAACCTGAATCATAAAATTCGCGGTACGCCTTTGGGCCACTGCGCCGCAATCCTTCATCAAATTCACCCTGATTGCTTGTACGATAATCTAACCGCTCTACGCGGAATGGAATCAAGCGCTCACGTTCACGCCGCCGCCGCGATACATCCAGGAAATAGTCAATTGCATTTGCCACGCTGTTCGCGTCTGTCCAATTCGATTTATAAACTGGCGTGCCTGCCCGATTAAAAATCCAGGTCATGTTCGGCATCGAGCCGTAACCACGATGGCAGGCACCATCTAACGCATCGGCCAAAATCGGCCGTGTCACGCCTAACACATCATGCAGCGCTCGTGCCTGTTTCAATTTCTGCTTCATTGAGGTGTGATGGGGGTAATTTTCACCGGGATGTGCTTCATGTGTGTATAAAAAGATCGAGCCAACATTGTGTTCAGCAACCCTATCTGACAGAGCATTCATGGTTGACGCCGCCAACCCACAGTAAGGTCAGGTAAAACTGCCAAACTCCACAATCGTATACAAATGCGCCGACCAAACTTGGTCTAAGCTGGTTTCGTTTCCATCCAAATCCCACAATAGAAAGCTGGGGGCCTTGGTACCCAATGCGGGGCTTCCTTCAAAATTCATCCAAGGCAATACTTTTTCTCGTGTAAATTCATCATAGTTGTAAGTGGAAATTAGGTTTTGGTCCATTTTTCTCCTTGGTAGAAAATCGTTTGATGATTGAATCAGCAGGTGTTCGTCCTTCTATTATAGTCAATATTCAAACTTTCAGAACAGAGAATATCGGAAACAAGAAGTCTCAGGCAAAGGCATGAAGGCACAAATAAAGAATTACTTCGTGTCTTTGCGTCTTTGCGGGACATAAAATCAATTCCAATTACGAAATAATACTCCGCATCACAAGGTCAATGTGTTATGATAGGACGCCTATGGGCAAAGCAACGGGAAGACCGCTCCTAGCAACCAAATTATTCATCCCACCCTTGCGAAGCAACCTGGTTATGCGTCCACGCCTGCTTCATCAGCTAAACGAAAGCATCGACCAGCGACTAATTTTCGTTACCGCTTCAGCTGGTTTTGGAAAAACCACTCTTGTGTCAACCTGGCTGGCCCAACAACCGAAAAAAGCAGCTTGGGTATCCCTAGACAACCATGACAACGATCCGATTCTGTTTCTATCTTACATTGTTGCAGCCATGCAGCAGCTAGAAACCGGCGCTTGTGGCACGATTGTCCCGTTGTTGCAATCGTCAGAACCACCCATTCCCCAAATTCTTTTAACCTACCTCATCAATGATTTAGCCTGCTTGCGTGAACCATGTATATTAGTTTTAGATGATTACCACATCATTGAGTCTGTGGAAATTCATGAGCTAATTGATTTTTTAGTCGATCGCATTCCAAACACGTTGCAGATCGTGATCACAAGCCGGATCATGCCTGCCTTTTCGGTATCACGTTTGCGTGCGCGCAATCAACTGCTAGAAATCAATGCGTTTGATTTACGGTTTAACTTTGAAGAGTCGCGCCAATTTTTGAATGAACTGATGCAGCTTCATCTTTCGGAGTCAGATGTGTCCGCGCTTGAGAAAAAGACAGAAGGGTGGGTTACAGGCTTGCAGCTTGCCGCGCTTGGTTTAAAGGAACAGCAGATTGGTTCTGATTTCATTCAAAAGCTGACGGGTGAAGACCGATTTATTTCTGATTATTTGATTGATGAGGTTTTAACGCAGCAATCTGCTGATGTGAGAGAGTTTTTGGTGAAAACGGCCGTTCTCAAACGCCTCACCGCCCCTCTCTGCAATGCCCTGCTCGACATCAACAACGCACAATCCATTCTCTTAAATTTGGAGAACAATAATCTCTTCCTCATCCCACTAGACAATCACCGCGAATGGTATCGGTATCATCACCTTTTTGGGGAACTGCTGCTCAGTCGCCTTGAATTTGAATCGCCTGAACAAATAGCTAACCTCAATCAAAAAGCCTCAGATTGGCACAACAAAAATGGATTTACTTTAGAAGCCATTGAATATACCTTAGAAGCGCAGGACTTTGAAAAAGCGATCTCACTCATCGAAAAGGTTGG
>QQUD01000535.1 GCA_008501785.1 Chloroflexota bacterium | reverse complement strand
ATATACTCCTGGGACATCTGGCAAGATGCCGGATCGGAATCACATGTGATGTCCAAAACAGCGGCTATAGTGCCAGCAGGAATTCCTGCATGCGGTGAACCGAGAGTGGCCAATGTGTCAACTTTGTCCAAACAACTTAGATGCAATGCGAGACAAGAGCGACTTACAAGCCCACCCATTGAATGTGCTATCAAGGTAATTTGCTGCTCACCGACCTTTTCATACACATGATTTATTTGATTTTTTAGGCAGGTAGCATTCGATTGAATTTTAGCAGTACTAAGCGGACCTGAATCCAATTGTGCAATCCAAACATCATAATCGGCTTCTAACCACTCAACAATGCTTTCTTCTCCATTCATTTGCCAATACTCAATAATATCTTCTGGGGGAATTGGCCCATTATTTTGATTAATGTAATCAAAAACATATAGTTTTTGATCTCCTGCGAATACACTATCATCACATTCAAGACTGGCTTTCCCGAAAGCTCCACCACGCCAGCCATGCACAAGGATGAGCGGTGTTTTTAATTTAAAATCAAGATCATCTTTGTCTGCAGTTAGGGTCAGGTCAGTTGTTTGAGGGGAAAATTCATGACCCGACTTCTTTGGTTTAAATGTATAATCACCTTCCAGTAATTTGTTAAATTGATATTTACCATTATTATCTGTCGTTGCAGTATAAATATTCCCTAAATCATCTTGTGCATTCAGTTCAACATTGGCAACCGGTTCACCTTTTGGATTCGTAACAGTCCCAGAAACTGAATAAAACGCTTCATCTGACCCTGGGTCGCAAATAGGATCATCAACCCAGGAAAAATTATCAATGAATGCAGTCGAGTCATAGATTGAGTCTCCCAAATCCATTATTGTAAAGGTTACATCTACCAAATCGCCAGGGACAACTGGTGTTTTAGCAGTTAGTAATGGTGTATCTCCATCATATGTTGTTCCAGTATCCGGTTGAACACCAAAGACAGTATTCACAGAGACAATGTTTCCTGCATCATCGAAGGCAAAATTATTGGGTGCCAATACCTCTTGTCCCACAATTGTAAAATTTGAGTCTCCAATTTCTATTGTAAAAGTGTCATTAAATTGGGATCCTACAAATTCTGGGAACTCTTCAGAGTAAAATGCAAAATCAATTGATGCACAATTTGCAGTTTCAGGAACACGGAGCCTGAGTGCAAGTTGAACAATGTCATTTCCTTGAATATTGTTCTGACCATCTAAAATGAAACTTAAGCTTCCTTCATCATTGGGTAATGATGCACTCGAAACCAATCCAGTCGATAATATCGCAAACGAGTTTCCAGTAACTGGAAAATAGCTACCTAAAGGTTCTTGAACAATTCCAGTTCCTGCAGCGTCACTTCCATTTAAATGAGCAAAAATCAACTCAGATGCATTAATATCCATTGCCCAAGTAATAATAACTGGATCAACGGAAGGAAATATATTAGCATTTGCACTTTCTAGTCGGGAAGTGGGGGGAAATGTAGGTATTCGCTCTGATTGACCCTCAATACTATTCAAACTTGCTGACAAATTTGATTCACCTCTAATAAATAAAATCAGAGATAGAAACAACACGGTTACAAAAAACAACATCTTCTTTTGAATCATAATGCCCTCCTCCGGCACACCAACGCAAAAACGGCACAATACCCAATTTATGTAAATCTAGGTTATTTTATAAATTTACTTTGGGGCAGAGTTATAAAGAGAATCGCACAAAAAGTATAACATAGGAAAAATTGAATCACAACGCAAAAATTGCCACATTGCTATCATGTTTTTCAAACTATAGAGGGAATTTAGAAGCATTTTGGAATGTTTATTTGGTTGGAAGTTCCCAGAAAATACCTGCGGGGCCAGCGTTGATGACAACGGATTCACCCACAACAATTTGCTGCCCCGCACTTTCGTGGATGTGGCCACAGACAACGAGCGGCGGACTTTTAGCGAGAATGATTTCGCGAATGGCAACGCTGCCCAGGCTGAGACCATTTGATGCCATATCGACGACACCTTTGGGTGGTGAATGCGTGATGAGAATTGCTCCTTCTGGGCAATCAGCCAACAACTCACGCGCTTCATCTTCACTAAAATCGTAGCTCCATGAACCAAATGGCGTGACGGGAATACCACCACCTATGCCATAAAAACGCACCCCGTTAACCGTCGTGCCGCTCCCATGCAGGACCGTTGCCTCGGGCCAATTGCGGCAAGAAGCAACCAATTCATCATAACTTTCGGCATTACCAGGGACAACGATTGTGGGCTTCTTGATGGCGGTCAAAATGTCAACGGTACTGTTAACCTGCCTGCGTAAATTGCCAAAATCGCCTGCACCAATCACAATATCGGCCATTTCTGCCAGCGCCACTAATGCAAGACATCGTTCTTCGTGAGCATGAACATCGCTAAACAAAAGTAGTTTCATTTGCACCTGCTCAGGTGCGACGCACTTCGGAAGTGCGTCGCACCTTGTAAACATCATTCCAAATAAACACGAATATTTTTTAAAGTATACAACGGAATATGAGGAAATAGGATTGGCACTGTGCTGACATATGTCTGGTAGGTTGTTTGATGTCCATACCGCTCACCTTGTGAGGCTTCTAACCGTTTGGCAGACCCCATCATAATCAGCACAATACAAACGAGGCCAATTGTCGCTACTATCCATTTGAAAGGCGTATTGTAAAATGGCACACTTATGAGCCAGAACCCAACCCAGACATCAATCTCACCGAAATAGTTTGGATAACGCAAATAACGATACAAACCAACATTACAAAATTGACCAGGTGCTTGCTGTTTGAAATCAGACTTTTGTTTATCAGCGATGGTTTCGATAAACAAGCCACCTGCCATCACTACCAAACCAATGCTTTGGAAGAAATGAATCAACCATACAGGAAAAGTGGAAACGGCCGTTATCCCAAACACCCCTGGCGAAAACATACAAACATACAGCAGCGACACGCCTATCCAAATCAACATCTTTTGTAAAAATGGCATCGCGTCTGTATCCCCATACGTGTTTGCCAATGTACGCCGGTACGATTCACTAAATTCGCGCCGCACAAGGAAGATACCCAACCGCAGCCCCCACGCCAGCAGCAGCAGCAGTTGCAATCCACTCACTACTGTTAAATGGGTGCGAAACTGAACGACCATTACCCCAATCATCGCCACAATCGAAAAAGCATACCCGACGCTCACAAAATAAACAACGCGCACAAACCCCAGCGCCGAAATGGACAGCGCAACGCCCAACAGCAATAGAAGGTTTTGTAAAACGGCCGTTTCTTCCCACCCAAACCAAACACTCAAAATTGAAAAATCCATGAAAGCTCCCTTCAAAATTAAAGAATGCTCGAAGTATAAATTGATTGGTTACTGGCTTCAAGATTAGAGATTAGGA
>QQUD01000817.1 GCA_008501785.1 Chloroflexota bacterium | reverse complement strand
CTTAAAGTTGTGTCCACAATTAGTAATAGCTGTTTTTCGACAATACTTTTTCTAACCGTTGTCTATCTCAATTGCTAGAAAGGAGAATCATATGGCTCAGTTGCACATTTGTCTGTTGGGGGACATGCAAGCTACTTGGGATGATGGGTGCCAATTGCGGCTGCCACCTACGGCAGAAGCTTTGTTTTCTTATCTGGTGTTGTTCCAAAATCGCAGTCACCGCAGGGAAGTGTTGGCCAACTTATTTTGGAAGGAACGGCCGTATAACAAAGCCAGACGGTGTTTAAGTACGGCATTATGGCGGTTAAAAAGAGAATTGGCCGATAGTGATTCTTGCCTTGATACCTCTAGTTATGGGGGTGTTAAGTTTGAGAATTTGCAAATGCATTGGGTTGATGCCGTTGCCTTTGAAAAAAAGGCCGTACTTGCTTTGAACCAACCGGTATCGACCATGGATTATAATGATATTCTTTTACTGGAGGAAGCGACGCAGCTTTACCGGGGTCAACTCCTTGAAGATTATTATGACGAATGGGTTTTACAGGAGCGTGAGCGGCTGAATCTATTGTATCTTCGCTGTTTGGGGCGTTTAATGCGTTATTATCGGGGGCAGGAGAATTGGGCAAAAGGCATTTTGTATGGGCAAAAGATTTTGTTGGTCGATCCGCTTCAAGAACAGGTTCACCGTGAGTTAATGCAGTTTCATTTAAAAAATGGACAGCGTAGTTTGGCAATGCAACAGTATGATTTTTGCCGACAGGTTTTACATGACGATCTGGGCATTGAACCAATGGAAGAAACGCAGGTAATTTATCGGCATATGATGGGGCAAATTCATGCGACTGCCAATACCGTGATGCTTTACAATGCAGAACGGAAACTTGCCGAGCCGCTTTTGCAGCAAATAGATGCTGTGATGTTAGGATTGATACAAGCGCAGGAACAGCTGCGGAGTATACGCGAACAGGTGATGTTGTCTCAGTAAAAAAGGGATTATGGAGGCGAAGCAGTAGAACCACGCGGAATTATTTCAATTGGTAATACTATTTTTTGAATTTGTGTTGCTCCCTCTTCTTTTATGCGAGAGAGCAATATTTGGGTAGCCTGATAGCCCATTTCATAGGTTGGATGCGTGGCGACTGTAAAAAATGGTTCGGGATTGATACTTTCTGGTATGTCACCAAAGGCAACAATAGAAACATCCTCTGGGATGCGCAATCCTGCTTCACGAACTGCCTGCAACACGCCAACTGCAATAAAGTTATTGGCCGCAAACATGGCTGTGGGTTGCGGGTGCTGTGCCAGGGCCTTTTGTGCGTTGGCATATCCAGAAGCTCTGCTGAATTTGCCCCAAAAGATACGGCCGTTTCCCGTCTCCAGCCCCGCTGCTTGCATCGCATGTTCATACCCTGCCACGCGTTCTGTAGATGTCGAAACATCTCGTGGCCCAGCAACCATCGCAATGTGTTTATGACCCAATTCCAACAAATACTTTGTCAGTTGAACAGATCCCCCAAAAGAGTCGCCTAACACAATATCCACGTTCACATTTGGCACATCCCGGTCCAAAACAACAACCTTAATGCCCAATTTTGTAATGCGATGCACCCCATCCGCAGAACTGCTTGTAGGGGCTAATAAAATGCCATCAATGCGACGTTTGAGCAGCATGGTTAAATATTGATCTTGTTTCTTGACCGATTCGTCTGTGTTACAGAGGATGATGCTGTACCCTTTCTCTTGAGCCGCATCCTCAACACCACGAGATACAGTTGTCCAAAAAGGGTTTGTAATATCAGTTATGACTAATGCTAATGTGTTTGTTTGATTAAATCGTAAGCTTTGCCCCAACATATTGGGAATGTAGCCCAACTCTTCAATAACAGATTCAATCTTGGCACGTGTTTTGTCACTGACATAGCCAGAATTATTGATCACCCGGGAGACAGTCATTGTAGATACACCAGCTTTTTCAGCCACATCGCGGATTGTTGCCATGAAAAACACCCTAAAAAAGTTATGCAACTGTCGTCATGAGTAAGACGAGGCAGGACTAAATTGTATACTACGCCTCTATCGTCCGCCAACTGGAATTACAATGACGTCAGGCTTTTACCAAAAATGTGTTAATTACTCCAACAAATCTGAATTACCGCCCAGTTCCTGCGGTGTCACATACACCCCACCCGCCACAATAGCCGGATGCACAAAATGTTGACGCAAATTGGGTTTACTGGTGTACCACCAACTAATATTTTCACCTGATCACGTAAACCAGCCTCTTCATTTATCTACTGGGAGGAAAACGGCCGTTTTCCTCCAAAACCACATTTTTCTAAATTTATGGGCAAAAATTAAGGGGTTAACCCATTTTTAAAGAGCGAAATGGCAAGGTTGACCTTACATGTATAAAGTCAGTTTTCCCCTAAAACCCACGCAGATCAGTGCTTGTACGTTTAGGCAAACCCTCAGCAGGAGTGCGCTTCAGAACAACATATTCCAAACCGTGCTGCTCACAAAACGCTTGTTTTTCAGGTTTATCCCCATCCTCATTGACAGCATAAATATCAGGGCGAACCGCTGCAATTTCAGGTTCAGCATCCATCCAACCACTGCCACTGGAAATCAGCGCCTGCGTGACAAAACGGATTGAGCCAGCCATATAGCGGCGTTCATTTTCATTGTACATAGGATGCCCTTCCCCCTTAAGCAACCGTACATTTTCATCATGCCCAACCACCACATAAAGATCGCCAAGCTCGGATGTCTCCTCAAAAAAGCGGACATGCCCCGAGTGGAACCAATCGAAACAACCAGTAACAAGTACTTTCTTTTTGGTTGACGGCTGACTGTCGGCTTCAGGTTTTGGCGGGTAAGTCTTCAGGTCTTCCAGATTAATGACTCGATATTCGATCTGGTGCGTCTCACAGTAAAGTTGTTTTTCAGGAGTGTCTTCAACTTCAGAGACGACCCAAATTTCAGGTTCAACTCCCTCAATTTGAGGTGTCTTGTTTACATTTTGAACCTCATTCACCAGAGCCACATGGTCAACAAACCGAACCGCTTCCAAAAAATATTGCCGCTCTTTTTGCGGAAACTTTGGCTCCCGATCTTCTAATTGCCGAACAACATCATCTGACCACAACAAAACATGCAAAGAACCCAATTTAGCAGCTTCTTCCAAAAAACGAATATTGCGAGATTGGATATTATCGAAGCTGCCAGTGATTACAACGTTTTTCATAGTGCTGCCCTGATGTTCACCTGGAACCCGCCAGGAACGGCTTCGTCCGAGGTAACGTAAATATAACCACCACCACAACCTGAATACATCGCCCCAATATATCTTTGTTGATAATATGTCAGAATTTCCATCAAATCCATTTTGATGGTGTGATGGCGGACTGTGTTTGGTAAGATAGTCTCCCAACAAACCATGCATTTA
>QQUD01000886.1 GCA_008501785.1 Chloroflexota bacterium | reverse complement strand
GCTGGGACTCGCCGCAGGCTTAGGATTTGTGGCTGTCATGCGTTACCGGCGCCTGCTGCCCTACATGCTCGTTATCGGGCTGTTGATTTTGTTTTTGCCATTTATGCAGGAATATGTGGCCCGATTTGCCGAAGGATTTCAGGGCCAAGATTTGGCCACCCAAATGCGCTTTGGCGAATACAAAGATGCATGGCGGCTGATTCAGCGGTATCCAATGTTTGGTGTCGGTTTTGCAGGCACGCCAGATATTGACATTTATTTGGGCGTTGCCAATGTGTATTTGACCATTGCCCAAATGATGGGATTGATCGGGCTTCTTTTCTTTTTTGCTATTATTTTTGTGGTTTTTGGTTATGCATTTCTGCATCGTAACTGGTTTAAAACGAACCCACAGCAGGATGCAGTTTGGTTAGGGTTGCACGCGGCTCTGGTGGGCGGATTGGTTGCAGGGGTGTTTGATCATTATTTATTTAATTTAGAATTTCATCATGCAGTAACTGTGTTTTGGTTTATCATCGGGCTGGCAACTGCATCAACACGACTGGCAGCGAAAGAAAAAGAAAATAATGAATTGTGAATAACGAATAATGAATTGTGAATGATCTCTTAATTCACAATTCGTTATTCATCAGTTATTGCAGCTAAAGTTTGAGACAAACAGCTCTTTTTCTACTACTTGTCCATCACCTGAAACAACTTTGCCGCGTCCAATTACAGCAGAACCGTTGGCACTGCTGACATCAAAGCCAAACCCATCAGAGGTTGGTCCAGCTTTGAATTCTCCATCCCAATAGTAAGTAAAGGTGTCGTTGCCCCCTCGACCCTGGATGTAAATGGTGCGGAATTTGTTATCTTCTGTGCAGCGTGGGCTTGGCAGATCGTACAGGTCGAGTTTCAAGGTGGGGCAATTGCCTGAACAGGATTCCTCAGCAGGTGGAGTGCTGCTATTGTTTGGTGGAGATGTTTGGACTATTTGTAATGAATTGTAGTCTCCTTCATAATCAAATCGAGGTCCATACACGTAGCCTTCATTTTGGTCTTCAGTAAGTACATAAAGCCATTCGCCAAATTTAGAGCGCCCTATAATTTCAACTTGCTCTCCCGCTCCCACAAATGTTACCTCTTGTGAATCGGAATCTGGAGAAATAAATAGGCTAGATGAGAGCCGTGCAATTGTGGTGATGGTCTCGTTTACGGCTGCCGTTGCTTCAGGTGTTGTTTTTGTTGGGCTGTTGGTGGGTTCACTCGTTTTGCTTGGAGATGGGGTGATAACGGCCGTTTCCGCTACAGTCTTCGTTTCAGTTGCAGCCACAGGGGATGGTTCGCTATTTGCAGCATTGTTGTTTTCAACAGTTGATGTGCTTGCGGGTGTGTTTGTTGGTGAAACAGCCGTTGGCGGCATCGTTGGTGATGGGATGATATTTGCTGCTGCCGCAGTTTGTTCGTTGTTATTGAAACTCGTGCGACTGCCACCCGTCACAAATAACAAACCGATTGCCAACAGCAAAATTGTGATCGCAGAAACATGAATCGTTGATTTTGACAGCTTGTTTAAAAAGGAAAATCTCGATCTGGTTTGTTTGACTTGTGAGATGGCGGGGTGGCGTTTGGAAACGGCCGTTTTGTTCGCTACTTGCCCGTTTGCAAAACCAATTACCAACCCATCTCCATCCTTTACCGAATGAGGTGTCCATTTCCGAGGTATCTGAATGTGCTCATCAACCGAATTTCGGGACACGCAATCAAATATATAAGCAAAAAGCTCATTAATTGTAATATCACCATCTTGATTAATGTCAGCTGCACCGCTGCGTAATCCATGAATAAGGTGTTTGGTAAATTGAGATGGGGTGGCTTTTCCACGAACCTCATCTTTAAACCAGTTATATTGTGTACTATCCGTTGCCGTAATAACGACCCGGTCATGTCCATTACGCGCAAAAGTCGCACCAGAATTAACCGTTTGACCCACTAAACTCGGTAAATCCGTTTCAATAGCATTACTAAAATGGCAGTCAAGAATGAGTATCTGATGGGTTGATTGACTGTTATCCATCTCATCTGCAATAAAGCCGGCTGGAATAGCCGTACCACGCAGTAAATTATGTTCGGTGTTATTTGCCGCCAGGTAAAGGCGGCTGCGAGACCCAATCGCGGCGTGTCCAGTGTAATAGACGAGCAGTAAATCATCAGGCTGCCTGTCCGTAAAAAATTGCGAAATGGCACGGCGAATAACGTGGGATGGCTCATTTTGGAGCGTGGTTATTTCATCAAATGCACCAATGGCTGGATTTTTCAGAAGCTCGCCCAAATCATCAATATTTGATGCGTTTTTAGTTAATTGGGAAAGCAATGGATCATTAAATTCATTGTTTTTTATCAACAAGGCATAACGACCCGGTTGGGGTTGATCCTCCTGATTCGCAAGCGCTTGTAACATACGAGTTTCGATCTTGTCGGCAACACGGGCTAAATCTGCAGCAAAGGCAACGGCCGTTACATATCGCTGCGTCCGATCTTTGGCCATTGCCTGCATAATAATTTCTTGGCTTTCAGTAGGCAAATTAGGAACCATATCCAGAATATAAGGAATTGGTTCAAAAATATGCTTCACGGCAACAGCAAGCGGCGTGTTCGTTTGGTACGGATGTTGTCCCGTTAGCATTTCAAACAAAATAATGCCAAGTGAATAAATATCAGAACGGCCGTCCAGTTCCGCGTCCCCTTGAATCTGTTCGGGACTCATATAAGCTGGCGTGCCAACCGCCCCACCCGTATCTGTCAACTTCGTTTGGGCTTGTGTCAGTTTTGCTGTACCAAAATCAGAAATATAGGGATCGCGCCGTTGATCAAACAAAATATTGCTTGGTTTTAAATCACGGTGAATAATGCCATGCGCATGCACTTCATCTAAAGCAGGTGCCAGTCGACTCATGATGTTGGCTGTTTCTTTAATGGAAAGTGCCCCTTGCTTCAAGCGGTCCGATAAAGAACCGCCAGGCATAAATCGCATCACCAAAAATGGCTGTTCTCTTTCTTCTCCAAAATCGTAGACTGGCACAATAGCGGGGTGATCCAAAGCTGCAACTACTTTTGCTTCACGTTCAAAACGCCGGCGAAAAGTGGGTTGGTGTAACAACTCCAAGGGCAGTAATTTTACGGCCACATCCCGTTCAAAGTGTAGATCGTGAGCCAGGTATACCGTAGACATACCCCCGCGACCTAACTCCGACTTAATGCGGTAGCGGCCTATTGTTTTTGGGATCATATAATCTGTGTAATGCTAAATCTCTCTTTATTCATAAGTAGTTTTTCAATAGCTATCCCTACAACAAATTTTATAAATTGTTAGTTGTGACGATAGACTAATATTCATTGCAATTCTCTTTCACCTATCTTAAGACCTGGGTTAATATGAACGCAATCGGGACTTTATTCCTATTTTTGTGCGTTTGAAAAATAGGCATATGACTTCCGATTGATACCACTGCTTCAAAAAAGCCGTTTCTTTTGCTATAATGTTTATGTCTATTTACCAAAACCTGCCTGATTCGGTTTCAAGTCGTTTGTTAAAGGCTTTATTTATTATTCTAAAAAACTGGTTTAGGCTTTAATCAAGAATATTTTTGTGTGGAGGCCTTATGCGAAGATTATTGTTAATTGTATTGTTATTACTGGTAGGTGTTGCTTGTCGAAATGGCGGGGAGTCTGAAGATACTGGTGCTGAAACATCTGGTGCGCAACAAGTTGAAGCTGTGGAAGATACACCTCGTATTGAAGACACCCCAGTTCCTCCCACTGCCACCACATTACCTGCCACATCTACGCCAGTGCCTTTAGTCACCCCCGAACATATTTTTGCAGCAACAGAGCGCTTAATACATGTGATTCAACCCGGTGACACACTTTCTGAACTTGCAGTTCAATATAACACAACTGTTGATGCAATCTCAGATGCAAACCGTCACTACAATTTCGATTTAATTTATGCAGGGGATTGGATTTATATTCCTGATTGTCCTGATAAAGATGTATTAAGTATAGGCAACCTTAATCTTTCTACGGATAATTCTTCATCTTCATCCTCATCCTCATCTTCAGACTCAGACTCAGACT
The DNA here is from genome assembly GCA_008501785.1 of Chloroflexota bacterium. The sequence goes on along the minus strand of QQUD01000886.1, from coordinate 9,402 downwards.
CAGACTCAGAAGCATATCCATAGGCAAACAACAACCACGATAAACTGATTTATTGAAATAAAAAAAGCCCGCATCAAGCGGGCTTTTTGATATATGAATGACAAGAAACAGTTAGGACGCAGGCAATGCTTCCTCTTCAACTGCATCTTCAGAAGTGTCTTCACTATGCAAAACGATGGTATCCTCTTCATCAACATCAACAATAACTGTTTGTCCGCTTGTAAACTTGCCAGAAAGCACTGCATCAGAAAGACGATCCTCAACTTCAGTTTGAATGAGGCGACGCAGCGGACGTGCACCAAATTCGGCGTCGTACCCATGCTTGCCTAACCAATCTTTAGCAGGTTCTGTTGCTGAAATACCGAGTTCATGTTCAGACAGTCGCTCATTGACTTCACGCAAAATGATGTCAACAATTTCACGAATATCTTCTTCAGACAATTGCCGGAAGACGATGATACTGTCTACGCGATTGATAAACTCTGGGCGGAACTGACGCTTCAGTTCATCCATCAATGTTTTTCGCATTTCTGCGTAACTTGCTTCCCCTTCAGTTTTTGAATCCCGTTGGAAGGCAAACCCTAAATTAGGTCCACGGCGAATTGTATCAGCCCCAACATTTGAGGTTAAGATGATAATCGCATTTTGGAAGTTGACTTTCTGGCCTTTTGCATCAGACAGATGACCTTCTTCCATAATTTGTAACAGGATATTGAAAGCTTCAGGGTGCGCTTTTTCAATTTCATCAAAAACGACGATGGAGTAAGGGCGACGGCGTACAGCTTCTGTTAGCTGCCCAGCGTCTTCATAGCCAACGTAGCCTGGAGGTGAACCAACCAGCCGTGCCACACTGTGACGCTCCATGAATTCAGACATATCAAGCTGAACCAGGGCTTCGTCGCTGCCAAACAGGAATTGAGCTAATGCTTTGGTTAACTCTGTTTTACCAACGCCTGTAGGTCCTAAGAAGATAAAGGAACCAATCGGCCGTTTCGGGTCTTTAAGACCGGCACGGGCGCGACGTACTGCCTTGGAGATGGCTTCAATCGCCTCTTTTTGTCCAACAATGTGTTCAGCTAGAGCCGATTCCATTTGCAGAAGTCGTTCTGACTCTTCTTGGGTAAATTGGTAGACAGGAATGCCGGTCCACATTGAAAGTACTTCGGCAATATCTTCTGCAGTAACAGAGATATTGGATTCGCTTTCACTTTCACCGACACGCAGCTGATCTAAACGGCGTTGCAATTCTTCTTCGCGTAAACGAATCTCATCGGCCTGTTCATGTGCGCCAGACTCAAGGGCCTGTGTGCGTTCTTCACGCAGTTCACGCAGCGAATCGTAAGCTTCCCGAATGTCAGCTGGTTGTGGTGCGCGGTACATGCGTACCCGCGAACCACTTTCGTCGATGAGGTCAATTGCTTTGTCTGGCAAGAACCGATCTGTGACGTAGCGTGTAGAAAGCGTAACGGCCGCTTCAATCGCTTCCTCTGTAATAAAGAGGTTGTGGTGTTGTTCATACGCGCCTTTGATGCCGCGCAGGATTTGAAGTGTCTCTTCGGGAGTCGGTTCATCAACATGAATTGGCTGAAAGCGACGTTCTAAGGCTGCATCACTTTCAATATACTTGCGATATTCTTCAAGTGTCGTCGCGCCAATGGTTTGTAGTTCGCCACGAGCTAGAGCGGGTTTTAAGATGTTGGCTGCATCTACTGAACTGCCAGCAGAACCTGCACCAACAAGCATGTGAACTTCGTCAATGAAAAGGATCGAGTCACTTGATTTTAACTCTTCGATGACACGCTTGAGACGTTCTTCAAACTGACCACGGTACATCGTACCAGCAACCAAACTGCCAACATCGAGTTGGAGGACGCGTTTGCCATGTAGGATTTCTGGAACACGGCCGTTTATGATGCGCTGTGCCAGTCCTTCAATAATGGCTGTTTTGCCCACACCTGGTTCACCAATCAAGGCTGGATTGTTCTTGGTACGGCGTGCCAAAATTTGAATGACCCGCTCAATTTCCATGTTGCGGCCAATGACTGGGTCCAGCTTGTTTTCTTCTGCCATAGCCGTCAGGTCAGTTGCTAATTGATCGACCATGGGTGTTTTGCTTTTTTCTTTGCGAGCTGGGCGTTGAGGTGTTGTCCGGCTTTCTGATGAACTAACCGGGCTTTCTTTCAACATGCGGCGTGTTTGACGACGAATCTGTTCAGAACTGATGCCGAATTTGCGCAGCACATCAATGGCAAGACCTTCATTTTGACGAGCCATACCTAATAACAGATGTTCGGTGCTGATGTAATGTTGCCCCATGCGGCGAGCTTCTTCAACAGCCAGCTCTAAAACACGCTTTGTGCTAGGCGAAAGTTCGATTTTTGTGAAAGGGGTTCGTGTACCTGGTCCACCTGAAAGGCGTTCTACCATGGCCTGCACGCGCGCGACATCCAGTCCGAGTTCACGCAGCACACGGCCAGCGACACCACCTTCTTCACGTAGCAACCCGATTAAAACATGTTCACTGCCGATATAGTTATGATTGAGTCGTTCAGCTTCTTCTTGAGCTAAACTGAGTACGCGACGAGCGCGTTGTGTAAAGCGTTCCCAATTTTTTGAATTCACCGGCTATTACCTCGGTTGTACTGGTGAAGGCTGTTGACTGATTGCCAGGTTGCGATTATGAACCTTGAACGGCCGTTATTAACGCTAAATCAGCCTCCACATATTTATCTGAAGAAACTTGCTTGATACTTAAACCAAGCTGTCGTTGCTTCGGATCTATACGAATGATACGTACAGTTACCGTTTGTGAAGGCTCAATGACTTCACTTGGGTGTGCAATATGCTCTTCTGAAAGTTCCGAAATATGGATTAACCCTTCTAGTCCGTAATCATCGTGTAAACGGGCAAATGCGCCATATTTCGTAATTTTGGTAACTGTTGCTTCCAATAATTGCCCGACTTGATAAGTATCTTCAATCATTGTCCACGGATCGGGCTCTAACTGTTTCATGGACAAAGCCAGACGTTCTCGGTCTCGGTCGATGTTTAAGACTCGAACCTTTACCAGATCGCCTACTTTAAGTATATCACCAGGTTTGTTAATCCGTTTCCAGCTTAATTCTGATAAATGGACTAAACCTTCTATACCACCAATATCTATAAATGCACCAAAATCGGCTAGATTTATAACGCGCCCTTCATATTCATCACCTTCTTGTAATGTTTTTAAAAGCTCTGCGCGTTTTTCTTTACGCCTTGATTGAGTAGCAGCTTTTTCGGATAAAATTAAACGATTCCGTTTGGCATCAACTTCTAATACTTTAACGGAAATTTTCGTTCCAATGAGCTTAGCTAATGCCTCTGGATTTGTGCCACTGCCAAATTTACGTTCCCTGCTTAATTGGGAATTAGGGACAAAACCGCGTAATAAACCTAATTTTACAAGCAATCCTCCGCGATTTTGACCAACTACTTCACCTTCGTGAATTTCTTGGGATTTTGCTAGTTCTTCGGCAATGACCCAATCACGTTCAGCGGCCGCCATTGTGTACGAAACAATGACGTTGCCATGTTGGTCTTCAAGATTAACGACGTAGACAATAACCTGACTGCCAACTGTCATTTGCTCTCTAATGGCCGGGTCGATTTCTTGCAATTCTTGTGCAGGAATAACACCTTCTGACTTTGCGCCAATATCTACGAGTATTTCATTATTGCGGTGCTCAACCACCCAACCTTCACGTGTTTCACCCACTGAAGGGAGATCAAGTTCCTCGGCCAATAGGAATGCCATTGGATGAACAGCTTCACTATTGCTCGATTCTGCTGCTTCTTTTATCAAATCGTCTTCCTCTCTTTGTCGACAAATGCGAGCGTTTTCACGATTATACTGGGTTTGAAGGTGTTGGCAATATAACATTCTTCCTGTTAATAAAGTTCATATGAAGTAATTTGTCGTGCAAACGGCAAGCAGAAGTGGTAGTTTTTCAAGTTTCGTTAGGTTATGATTAGCCGCTATGGCATCATTGTTGTCAAATTTCTCTGTAAATAAATGGTCTTTCAATAAGCTAGCTTTGCTTGTTTTTTTGTTATCTTTTTTGCTGCGGTTAACGGCCGTATCCCGGTACATCACCCCCGACGAACTGATCTGGGTATACCGCTCTATCCAATTTCGAGAGGCGCTGCTCTCTGGAGAGTGGTTGGGTACGTTGACTGCTGGGCATCCTGGTGTGATAACGACCTGGCTGGGTGCTGCGGCAATTTCGCTGCAAATGATTTTGCACCCTGCAAGCACGGACGTGTATACCTGGCTGACCCAGCTTGTCTGGTTTGCCCCGGAAAACATGCAGGCGTTACGCCAGTTGTCAATGTTCTTATCTGCAGGAAGAGTTGCTGTGGCCCTGGTGAATAGTGTGGGACTAACGGCTGTTTTCCTGTTGACACGCAAATTGTTTAACAATACGGTTGCTGTTTCGGCTGCCCTCTTATTGGCGTTTGACCCGTTTCTAGCTGGCTTGTCAGGTTTGTTGCATGTTGATGCTCTTTTGACGACGTTTGCAACGCTCTCCTTACTTAGTTTGTTGGTTGGTTTGTTGGTTGATTTGCCTAATAGAAAACGGGTGGGGTATACGGCCGTTTCCGGCACAATGGCCGCTCTGGCCCTGTTAACTAAATCCCCGGCTATATTGTTACCTCCATTGACTGCCAGTTTTATGTTGATCATTTGGTGGCGTCGTTATCGTTCCGTTGAAGGAATGCGATGGCTTTTATGGCAAGGAGCAGCATGGCTAACTGCATTTTGTCTCGTACTGTTTTTGCTTTTTCCTGCATTGTGGCTATCCCCGATTCAAGTTTTGGACCTGATGAACAATAATGCCAGTAGGCATATCGCTGAAGCGCTTCGACCAACCTTCTTTTTGGGGAAGGTGGATTTTGATCACGGCCCGATTTTTTATCCAATTGCGCTTGCTTTTCGTTTGAGTCCAACTGTATTTTCAGGCATCTTTCTTTCATTTTGGCTTATTATTCGTAATCGAAGGGGTTCGCAGAATCGACGATCATCTGATTTGAGCCAATATGATGGCTGGGTAATTGGTTTGCTGTTGGTTTGGACTACTCTTTTTATTGTAGGTATTTCGATTGCGACGAAGAAGTTTGATAGATATGTGCTGCCAGTTTTCCCAGCCATGACTCTATTTGCGACAATTATCTGGAGTCGCATGCTTGTCAGAAAATGGCGTGGAATTCAATTCGGGGTGTTGATTCCTGTGGCTTTGCAGGTTGTTTACTTGCTTTTCTACCTTCTTTACCCTTTGTCGGCATACAATTGGTTGGTGGGTGGTCCAGCCGTTGCCGAGTCTGTGATGCCCATTGGGTGGGGAGAGGGTGTGAGCGCGGCTGGTCGATGGCTGGCTGATCAGCCGGAATATATGGGGAAAACGGCCGTTTCCCCAACCGCCCCATCCTTTGCTCCTTTTTATCCAAATACCTTTTTATTTGAAGCAGACACCTGGGGGCAGGCGGACATCCTTGTTGTTTCGGCAGGGAGCCGCCAGGGGAATGAAGCTCAATTTGATGCAAGAACAGAAAATGCAAAATTGTTGTATACCATTCAGTATGGTGGTTTAGAACAGGCGTGGGTGTATGAACGGCCGTTTCCCGATCAACCAATTTCTCCAGAACCCCTCTCCGAGCCTGTTGTGTATGATAATCAAGTGCAGCTGTTGGGCGCTGCGGCGGAAGTGGGCGAAGAGCAAGTACGGATTGTGGCTGTCTGGGATTTGCTGCAGGGAGGTGAAAACGGCCGTTACACTGTCAAATTCACACTCTCAGATGAATGTGACCAAATTTGGACGAGCATGGAAACACCCTTGCTGAACGATACCTATTTTTATCCAGAACATTGGCAGACAGACAAAACGCCTTTGGTTAATTATCGGTTGTCCTTGCCATTGGCGTTGCCGCCAGCGACTTATCAGCTTGACGTTGAGTTGATTAACACGGAATCTGGGGCACAACTACCGGTACTGACAGAAAACGGCCGTTTTGCCGGTATCAGTTATCAGGTGGCTGAACTGAAATTGGAACCGCTGGAATCTGTTATCAGTGCTTCACGGGTCGCCATTGACAATTCTATTGATGCTATTTGGGACACTGCTGGACTACGCCTGCTGGGGTACGATTCGCTCTGGGAGTCGGTTGTGACCGGCACAGATTTGCCGATTGATTTGTATTGGCAGTTATCGGAACCGACGGAAACTGACTGGCAGGTAGGTTTGCAAATTGGGGATGTGGTGGTGAAACGGCCGTTAAGCCGCTGGCCTGTGCAGTCATGGCGAGCGGGTGAACTGGTACATGAAAAATATTTGCTGCCAGTGCCTGTTGATTTAGCGGAAGGTGTGTACCCGGTGCTGGTGATGCTGCTGGATGAAAATGGAGATAGGGTGGGGGAAACGGCCGTTTTAGGAACCATTTCGGTCAACCCGCTGGAGCGCCTTTTTACGCTGCCAAATGACATTGAAACGTCGCTAAATTATCAATTTGGTGACGATGTTCAACTATTAGGTGTGGATGCAACTACGCAAGCATCTGTTGGCGAGGATGTGGCTGTGACGCTTACCTGGCAAGTTTTGCAGCAACCGCCTGTCCTTTACAATGCATTTGTGCATTTGGTGGGGCCAGATGGTCAGATTGTGGCCCAGGATGATCGCTGGCCGGGTGGATTACCGACTGATTTGTGGGTGGCTGGTCAGGTGATTGTGGATGAATATGTGATTGTGCTGCCGGAAGATGCACCTGCTGGAGAGTATCAGGTGGTGGTGGGCATGTATACGGCCGATTCAGGTATACGCTTCCCAATTACTGATTCTGATGGTGCAAACATACAGGCTGACCAAATCAGCCTTCCATTTTCAATAGATGTGAATGAATAGATTTCCCACCGGACGGAAATAACAAAAAACCGATGTTATTTCTGTCCGATGGAAATTTTAGAGGAAATTGCTTTGAGCAAGGATTTTGCCAAATTTCGTACACCGATGCTGATAATCATTTTGTTGATAGCGTTTGCGGTGCGTGTCTTTCGGTTAGATGCGCAGAGCCTTTGGTGGGATGAGGGGATTAGTTTGCATTTGGCAACCTCTTCGGTGGGTGAGATTTGGGCAGATAGGGCGCAGCGGCTGCACCCGCCGGGGTATTTTATTTTGCTCAAGGGTTGGCTGTCACTGGTTGGGGTGTCTGCGTTTACGGGACGCTATTTGTCGGTGTTGGCAAGTTGGGTGCAGGTAACGGCCGTTTACATCACCTGCCGCTATTGGTTTGCCAAACTCCCTCAGGGCAAATGGATTATCGGGTTGACCACGCTGCTGATTACACTTTCGCCGCTTTCTATTATATATGGACAAGAAACTCGCGTTTATGCACTGCTGCCGCTCGTTTATCTGACGATGCTGTTAGCTGCTACAAAAATCGGCAATAAATTTGCACATTCTGACCGGAGTGGAGGCTTTAGCCGGAATGGGTTGCACGACCCGGCTAAAGCCCCCACTCCGGATCTATATTGGCGTTGGTGGGTTGTATTGGGCGTGTCCGAATGGGTAGGCGTGCATTTACATTACATCACTTTTTTGCTGGTGGCTATTGTCAATGTTTGGTTATTGTGGCACATTTATCAGCGGAACAAGATGTTATGGTGGCGCTGGTTGATGACCCAGGCAGTTGTCGTGCTGGCTAGTCTCCCTTGGTTTGTATCCGTTTTGTTTAATTTTATTGCCGTGCGCAAGCGGGTCGATACGGGGCGCTTTTTGACTGAGCCGGCCCCGTTCGATTATCTCGTGCAGCAAATTTGGACCTTTCATTTCACCGGATTGGCTGGTTCGTTGGCGCGAGATAACGTGCGGATTTTGGCATTGTTGACGGCAGCAGCTTTTGTTGGATTGATGATATGGCATTTGGTGAAAACAACTTCGCGCAGCCACTATTATCGTTTGTTGTTGGTTTGGTTACTGCCGTTGGCCTTCTCGTTTTTTATTTGGAGCGTGCGTTCCTTTTCCCATCCGCGCTACATTTCCATTTATGCGGTGGGCGTGTTTCCATTGGTCGCCTATTTTGTGGTGGGTGGCGTGCGGCTGTCGAGTTGGCGTTGGTTTGTCTATAATGTGCTGGCTGTGGGGCTGATTGGCTGTGTCTTGGCTCTTTCTTATTTCTCTCTCGAAGATTATTTTTTTGATCAAAGTGTGGCAAAAGATGATATCCGTGGTGTTGCGGCTTATTTAGAAGCTGAAGCTGGAGCTGGTGATTTGATTTTGGTGCCAGACGAGGATTGGTCGCTAGCGTTTGAATATGATGGGGATGCCGCCATTGAGATGCCAGGAACGAAGCAGCGGGAATCGATGTGGGAACATTTGGCAGAGATAACGGCCGTTCCCCGTCAAATCTTCGTGCTTGAATACAAACGCGGGGCGCACGATTGGCAAAACGTGGTGCCGTTTGTGCTTGAACGTGCTGGTTATTTAGAAATTGTCGAGTCGATTGATGATATGAGAGTGCGCCGTTTTCAATTGCATGAGCCGGTTGCGCCTGTGAATCTTACGCCGGTTGTGGCTCAATTTGAATCGTTAGCTCTAACTGATGTGTGGGTAGAAGAAGGGGCGGCGGCGGATACGGCCGTTACGGTCGCCCTCCGTTGGCGATTAGACGCCCTTACGCCTGACCCGCTGGGTGTTTCGCTGCAACTTCAAGACGTGGGAGGCTGGTCATTGGCGTGGAAAGATGAGGAGATTGTGGATGAAAACGGCCGTCCACCTTCATTTTGGCCGGTTGGTGCCACCACCACAACGTATCACATCATTCCATTGCCAGAAGGCATCCCGCCGCTTGATTATCAAGTTAGTGTCTCCGTGTTTCAGCAAAACTTGGGGGCAGGCCCACGCACGCTGGACCTTTCCAATCAAGCTGGGCAGCGGTTTACAGCAGCAGAGACATCTTTGATTCAAGAAATTGGGGTTAACTCAAATCCTTATGACTTGCTTGCCCTGAGCGTCAATCCATCCAATGTGTTGCAAGATCAGGGTTTTGTGCAGATGGGTGATGGTCTGTTGTTGCAAGCAGCAACAGTAGATCGGAATAATGTCGCTCCTGGTCAATCTGTGTTTGTCCAGTTGCAGTGGCAGGCATCTGACATCCCGTTGCAGATGCCATTGGCTCTCGATTTGGTTCAAGGGGATATATCGTTGTCACCGCAGGTAGATATGCCGGTTTTGGGCCGGTATCCACCGCATTTGTGGCAGCCCGGTGAGGTGGTGCTGGAGCATCGCAGGTTGGTTGTGCCGCCGGGTGCGGAAGGGGATGTGGATGTGGTGGTGATGGGGGGGGAAACGGCCGTAATCATCGGCCAACTCA